>JAIRLU010000279.1 GCA_031259215.1 Treponema sp.
AACGAGCTAAAACCTCGGATTATTTCACCTTAACGCATATAGTAAAGCTCAAAAGTCTCATATTTTTAGATAAACGAAAAACCTAGGGGCTGTCTGTAAAAACTTCTCGGACAGCCCCAAGACTTGTGTCGGACTAAAGTCCGCGATAACCAACCGGGTTATCGAACAAGTCCAATACACAACAGTAAATAAAAGAAATTCCGTTCCGGATCCAGGTTTTTCAGGTCGGTGTCCAGTATACCTGACAGCTTCTCCAGACGATAGATAAGGGTGTTACGGTGAACAAATAATACCTTCGCGGTGGCAGCAAGATTTCTGCCATTTAGAAGGTAGTGATACAGGCATCGTACCAATTCCTGTTTGCTTTTTTCGCCGCTTTCCCACAAGGCAAGAATCGAGGGGTGACAGAAAGCGCGCAGATCCGCTGAGGAAGCAAGAGAATGCAGCACATGATCACGCTGGCAGCTTTCATAAAAAAGATCAGGGTGTCCGGGCGGGGTTTGCAGCAGGCAGCGGCAAAACTGCTTTGGATATAGTAGCAGCGCAATCGCATAAAGTCATTAAACACAATGCTGACACCGCAGTGCATTTCGTTTTTTTCAAGCAGTCTTTCGAGCTGCTGCCGATTCCTGCCGCACCGTACCGGATAGTCGGCGTAGCGGATAATCATGATGATCGAATCCCGGTACACCGAGATCAGTGTCTGGGGAAAAAGACCGTTTAACTGTTTGATGTACGAAACAGATGCGATAGGCACAGTAAGATCAACCGAACAGGTAAAAGTGAGGAAACAGAACTCATCGTCAAGTTTCCATTTAATCCTGTCCAGATAGCGGGAAACAATCTCTGCCGAAATTTCTGCACCCTCTAAAAGGCTATCCAGATAGTTTAGTTTATTTTCAACCATCCGCATATAGATACTGTTGTTCTGAAAATACAGCTTCAGCGTATGGGTTATCTCCCGGATGATAAAGAGCTGTCCATCGGTAAATGGTGCGTTTATATCAACCATTCCGATACTGCCGTAAAGTTTGTCATCTATCCAAATATGGGATGAAGCATAGGTATGATCGGGATCCGCTGAAGCATGATAAACATAGGGACATCCGTCTTTTTTCGAAGCATATTTGGAAAGTTCCCGCTGTTCCCCGTGTGTAAAAAAGTCAGTTGGAACAAAACTAGGATTGTCGATTTGTTCCCATATTGTTCCTTTTACAGAAAACAGAAATTCTCCTGCCGTACTTATGACTGCCATATTGTTATCAAAAAGCGCCAACGGATTGGTGAGTTTCTCCGAAGCTATTTTAAGAAACGCTCCGATGGGTTTGCGCTGAATAAGCGCCATAAGCAGTGCATCGTGCCAAGCTTCGTAGGACGAGAAAATAGTGTACCCCGCCTGTAACAACGCACTTGTAGATATAGGCCCTGGTATATGGATAAGGGTATCAAGGATGTCCATTCTTTCCGTCAAACCGCTGGGGATGTTTCCGGTGGCAATAACATGACGGGGCCCTTTTTTGTCGAAAACCGCGCCGTTCTCCTGTCCGCTCAGAACATACAGACATTCAGGGCTGATTTCCGTAAGTTCATGGTTGTAGTAGTGAAATTGCCGAAATTTTGTCCCCCCGTTGCTCATTTTATGCACCACCGGCTTATAACAGGCCAGTTCATCCAGGATAAGGCCCAAGGATAGTTTTATATCTTACCTCCTGCCTGTTTCGTCAAAAATGACGAAAGCATTTGTTTTTTTCACATATTATGAATATATACCGGCAGCGTCAATGGGTCTATCATTAGACTTGTTCGATAACCCGGTTGGTTATCGCGGACTTTAGTCCGACACAAGTCTTGTAATTTCTCACCTTTAAGGCTGCGAAATTGCTGCTTTTTAGCGGAAGTTGTTCAGAAACTGAGGTTTCTGAACAACTCTAATGACACGGTGATGAACAACATCCGCATTGGGAGGGCTGGAGCGACTGATGAGGATGTATATGCCGCGGCACGGCTGGCCCGTTGTGATGGGTTTATCCGGGAAATGCCGGAGGCGTATCATACGGTCATAGGTGAAAACGGCTCCACCCTATCCGGGGCGAACGCCAGCGTATTTCCATTGCCCGGGCCCTGTTAAAGGACGCGCCTATTGTCTTGTTGGACGAAGCCACCGCTTCCCTTGATCCAGAGAATGAAACCCAGATACAAGCGGCTGTTTCGGAACTTGTTCGGAACAGGACCGTCATCGTTATCGCCCACCGTCTGAGAACTATTATGGGCGCAGATAAAATAGTCCTCTTGCAAAAGGGCAAGATTGTTGAGGAAGGTAGGAACGACGCGTTACTTGTCCAAGGCGGACTATTTGCGCGGCTATACCGGATACAACAGGAAAGTTTCGGCTGGTCCGTGAGGAATGTATAAGGGCAAAAGAAGGCGCTGGGCCTCTACAGGAGCTTTAGGTACCCGCACCTGAGGAAGTAAAGGTGGTCATCCCTATACCCGTGGCATGGAGGAGTTCTCTCAGATTCCTGCTGCCCCAGTGTTTTGCCGCCCTGCACACTATGTCCCCGCAGACCTGGGCATCTGCCAGGGCATTATGGGCTGCATAGTCTATACCAAAGGTGGATCCCAAGAAGGTAAGTTTGTGGGAAGGGAGCGCCGGCCAAGTATGCCGGGCCAGCGCAAGGGTACAAAAATAGGAGAACCTCGGCGCACCAAGATCATACCACGCAAGAACTGCCCTGAGCACTCCCATATCAAAGGAGGCATTATGGGCCGCCACGGGAAAGCCCGCCATAAAGGGCTGTATCTGGGATTCCCAAAGCTCCTCGAAACTCGGGGCATATTGCACGTCCTCAACGGTGAGGCCATGAATAGCGGTAAAATCCGGTCGAATGTACAGAACCGGAGGACGTACCAAGGAATAGAAGGTATCCACCACCTGCCCCTGTTGATATTTTGCCAATCCCACCGCACAGGCGCTTTCCCGGGCGTACTGGCCGGTCTCAAAATCAATAGTAACAAAATCCATCTTTTCTAAAACTCCTTAGTGCAGACCTAGCGTTTTGCTTGACCCGTATCGCTTATGCACTACGAGGGGCTCGCAGTTTTTTCATCTCAACCAAGTCATCCGACATCGTGCGTTTCCCCTTCATCCTCAGGCTTCTTATCCACCGGATCCGTTCCTCCGCCTTCAGCCCCAAGGCCGAGTCGTAAAAAAAGCCAGGGGGCCCCTGCAGCGGCCCAGAAACCCAGGGCACCGTAATGCAGAAAACGGCTAAGCTTATAGGGAGAAATCCCCCAGGATAGCACTAACCTGAACCCCTGATAGATAAGGGCAGCCCCGGCGAGTCCCAGCCCATATCGGGCCCCCAAAACAAGGAGGCCCGGCTTCTTACCCCTGATTGGAGCCTGAGCCGAGAAGGGAAAGCGGCAGAGCATCAAACTGTACCCGGTGCCGAACCCCAGGAACAGGCCTCCCAGACGGGGATCCGGATCCAGGGCATTCATCCCCAGGGCAATCAGGGCGACGCTTATCATGCGGAGCCGGGTTCCTCCTATGGCCAGGACTTTTTCTATAGCCCCCTGGGCGGGGTAATACAGCCCCAGGAGGATGCCCCCTAAAAGCCAGCCTGCCAATAAATCCGTAGGAAAATGAAGTCCCAAATAGAGCCGGGTGAACCCAATCAGCAGGATGATGAGGATTGCACCGATCCATACCACCCTCTTACCAAGCCATAAGGCCAGGGGAATCCAGAAGGTCAGAGCCATTTGCGCATGACCCGAAGGAATACCGTAACTCGGTTCAAAGCCCCGCCCCACCGAAGGATCCAAGGTATAGGGCCGAGGCTGTTTTAAGAAGGCTTTGCAGATCCCGTTTACCCAGGTGGATAAGAGGAGAAGCATTCCGAAACGCAGGCCCTGCTTTTCATCGACACACCAGAACACCAAAAGGATCACCGGAGCATACCAGTAAGGGGATCCCCCTTGGGTGAGGATCCGCATGATTGCGGTGAATAGGGGATGCTCCAGGGTTTGTATGGTTTTTATGACCTCAAGTCCCCATTGATAGAGTTCATAGAGCGGAGCAGTATCTGCGGGGGTAATATATACGATCTGGTCCTGATACATTCTGGGGGTATTCCTGTTTTTTTAGTACAGGGCAGGCCCTGCAAGTACCCTTACTATATCGGATGCCGAGGCAGTATACAAGCCGGTCATGAGTCGGTACAGGATTCAAGCCCTTCCCGTTCCAGGGAAGCGAGAATAAAGGGGCCTATCCCCTTAAAATCATCCCCTACTACAGGCTCACCCACATAATAGGCGAAGGAACCGTCCCGGTAAGGATGCCCTCCTAAGCCGGCAACTGCACAGATCCCCCCAAGATGGAGTTCACCGGAAGGATCCTCTTGTACCATCTTTTCCATGATACCTTGGTACGCCTTGAGGGCTGCTTCCTTGGCCGCCGGGATAGCGGCCTGGTTCAGAACCCCGGTACGAATGAGCTTTAAGAGAAAATACACAAACATGGAAGAAGCGGAACTTTCCAGGTAGTTCTGCCCAACACCACCCTGGTCCACAACCTGATACCACATACCGCTCTGAGGATCTTGAACCTCTATGATGGCCTGGGCAAGACGGGTAGCGATGGCCCGGAGCATAACAACCGTCTGATCCTGTTCAGGAGGAACGAAATCCAGGACATCCACCAAGGCCATAGCATACCAGCCCATAGCCCGGCCCCAGAAGTGGGGAGAACAGCCCGTATCAGGGTTTGCCCAGGCCTGGGTTCGATCTTCGTCCCAGGCATGGTAAAGAAGCCCGGTCTTTTCATCCCGGGCCTTGGATTCCATAAGGATAAGCTGGGCTGCCACATCCTCAAAGTCTTCAGGGCTCCCGTATTCCCCGCCGTATTGGGCGTAGAAAGGGCCCTGCATGTAAAGTCCATCCAGCCACATCTGGGATGGATAGATCTGTTTATGCCAAAATCCCCCGGCCTTTGTCCGGGGCTGGATACGGAGCTGATTGCGGAGGGTTTCAATGCCAGTACGGTAGCGGTCTTCCCCAAAATCCCGGTACAGACTGAAAAGGGTTTTCCCAGGATTTATCTGATCCAGGTTGTATTCAGCTTCCCGGTACCCCCGGATAGTTCCATCTGCACTGACGATAGTGTCATACATGGCCTTCACCCAAGAGCAATACTGGGGATTTCCGGTGTGCTTTCCCACTGCGTAGATGCTTTGCAGTACAAGACCGTGTTCATAATGCCATTTCACCTGGGCTGGAGTATAACGATTCATGACCGAGTAGGCCATACGCTGGGAAACTGGCTGGCGTGTATCAATAGGGTACATGGAGGGGCTCCTCGTACTCCTCAAGAAACATCTGGGGGGACTTCCTGATGGAGAACCTGGAGGGGCAGCGCCCCTCCCTATAAGGATCGGTGCCCCCCTAGAAACGCCCTTCCCCTAGTGCTTCCTGAAGAGAGCTTATTTTATATAACCGCCTGCTTCGGCTGCGGCAATTCCGGCTTTTTCCCAGTCAAGGCCGCCCATCCGGTCGAATTCCCCAACCCAGGCAGTCCAGCTATTCCGGTCTAAACTCCGCTGCCCAGTGAGAAACTCCTGAACCCCCTGCTCATAAAACCGTTTCAGATCCGCATTGGGAGTAGGGAGGGTGTCAGCCCCGATATTCGCCGTCCAAGGCCGCTTTTGCATATCAAAAAGCACGGTCAAGGCACTCATGGTTTTACCAGAAGTGGCGGCTTTGTAGGTAGGATACCGGGCAACCAGTTCGGCTTGACTGTTATAGAAAACCATGTTCCGCAGTTGGGTGAGGGGCTGGATCTCCGGTTTGGTATACGCCTTAGCCGGATCCGAAAGCCCCTTATCCGTAGGAGCCCCATCAGGGCCAATAACGTAATTCACCCCTTCTTCACCCCAGCCAAGCAGGTAATACCCTTCATCCGAAGACATCCATTCCAGAAGCCGGGCAATGGCCGGTCCTTTCCCTGCCTGAGCCGCCTTGGTAGAAACCGCATAGATCCGATAGGCCTGGGTGTACACCCCAACCGATTGCTGCCCTTGGGGACCCTTGGGCGGGTCTATGACGATCCACGTTCCTTGGGGGAAATTCTTATCAAAAGGCGCATAGTTGGATTCTGCAGCAAATGCGGCGTTTTGTTCCCGCATCACCCCAAAACGGCCCTGTTTCCAGGCTGCCCGGAAATCATCCTTCCCATAGCTGGTCCAGTTCGGATCAATGACCTTTGCATCAATCATCCGCTTGATATAGCTTAAGGCATCAAAATACCCGGGCTTTCGCACCTGAAGCCCCGCATTCCCTTTGGCCAGATTCCAGGTTCCTGCAAGGCCAAACGCACCGAAGAACGGATCAAAGCGCCGACCTAAGCCTTCCTCAAAATTGTTGATCTCGATAAAGGCCCCGTACCCGTAGGTATCGGCCCGGCCATTACCATCAGGATCGTTAAAGGTGAAGGCCTGCATCACCGTAAAAAGCTCCTCGGTGGTGGTGGGAACCGGGAGGCCCAGTTTATCCAGCCAATCCTTACGGATGAGGAGGCCCTCATTTTTTGCAATCGTACCCGGAGAAGCGAGGCCGTAGGATTTACCGTTGATCGTGGTAAAGCCCCGACTGTCCGCATCATAGTGGATCTTCGTCCGATTGGGCATCAAGGGATAGAGATCATCCACCGGAGCAATAAGCCCTAATTTGACAATATTCTGCCAAACCGGCCTCCGCACCATGAAAAGGTCCGGCAGGGAATTCGCCGCGGCCGCGGCGTTTATTTTCACATCCTGATCCCCTTCATTGGAAGGCAGGGCCGTGAGTTTCAAGTCAATGTTGAGTTTATCCTTGATGATCTGCAGGGCCTTCCAGTTTGCCGGCGGAGGCCCTGCTTCGGTAACTGCGGCGCCGTACCACAGATCAATGGTTACAGGACCGCTGCTTGCCGTACTACCGGTTCCTGATGGTCCCTGCTGCCCGCTGGCGAAGAGGGAAGACCCAAGCCTAACCCCCAGAATCACCAGCCCCAGGAGCTTCATGTTTCTTTTCATAGATTTCCTCCAAAAACTAGTATAATAGAATTGTTCAAAAGCTGAAGTTTTTGAACAAATTCCGATAAAAAACAGCAAAATGCTCCGCATTTTGCAAGACTTGTTCGATAACCAACCGGGTTATCGAACAAGTCCAATGAACGGATTAAAGTAACCCGTTGATTCCTGTGCATCCCCTCAACCTTTCACGCTCCCCAACAACGTTCCCTTGGTAAAATACTTTTGTATAAAAGGATAAGCGATAATCATGGGGATAGCCGCCATAAATACGCTGGCCGCCTTGATAGCCTGGATAGGAGCTTCCCCAAAGGCACTCACCTCCACGAATTCGTTCATGCCGCTGGCCATGAGAATATTCCGCAACAGAATAGGCAGGGGTTGGAGGCTGTTGTCGTTGATGTAGAGCATCGCATGGAAGAAGTCATTCCAAAAAGAAACCCCATAGTACAAACCAATGGTCATAATAATCGGCTTGGACAGGGGAAGAATGATCCGGAACAGGACATACCACTCCTCAGCCCCGTCTATACGGGCGGATTCCTTTAATTCATCAGGAATCCCTTCAAAGAAACCCCGCATGATGAGGCAGTTGTAGGTGCTGATGGCTCCAGGTAGAAAGATAGCCGCCAGATGGTTGGTAAGCCCCAGTCGGGTAACCACCAGATACGAGGGGATAAGTCCTACATTGAACAGATAGGGCAGGAGAATAAGCACATTGAAGGCCTTACGTCCCGGTAAGGTTTTCACAGACAATACATAGGCCAGGGGAATGGTAAGGAACAGGGCGGTCCCCACTCCCAAGACAAAAATCTTAAGACTATTGATAAAGGCATGTAAGAACCCCCGATTCCCCAACAAAGCCCGATACGCGGCGGTAGACCACTTCCACGGAGGAAGGAACATACCTTCCAGGTTCGTACCGATAAACGTACTGGATCTGAAGGACAGGGTGATGGTACTCCAGAGGGGAATCGCCACGATAATGAGGATAAGCACCAAAAAGCCGTCAATGATGCCGTAAAACACCCGATCCCCGGCACTCAAACGGAGGGAACTGCCTTTTATCAATTTTCCCTGCATGGTATTCCTCCCTTAAATCAACGACGAGTCGCTGACTTTCTTAACCAGCCAATTGGACAGGCTAATCAACAAGAGGCCGATGATGCCCTTAAAGATACCCACTGCCGTGGCAAGGCCGAACTGGAAATCCAACAGCCCCTGTCGGTATACCCAGGTGTCGATGATATCCGCCACACTGTACACGGGGATCGAATAGAGCATGAACATCTGATTAAACCCCGCATCCAGGATCGTTCCCAGTCTGAGAAGGACCACCATGACGATTACCGGCCGTATAGAGGGCAGGGTAATGTACCAGACTCGCTGGGGGATGCTCACCCCTTCCACGATCGCAGCTTCAAACAAGGAGGGATCGATACCGATGAGGGCGGCGATGAAAATGATCGCGCTCCACCCCATTTCTTTCCACGCATCGGAGAGGATTACAATCCCAGGAAAGGTGCTGGTATCGGTTAAAAAGGCCACTCCTTTCCCCCCCAAGGCCACCACGATATCGTTGACAATACCATCCCCCGGAGCCAGAAGGGCCAGGAGTATCCCGTACATGATGACCCAAGAGAGGAAGTGGGGAAGATAGGCCAGAGTTTGTACCAGCTTAGCAAGCCGGGGCCGGGCACATTCATAGATGGTTACTGCCAGGAGGATTGATGCAGGAACACTCACCAAGAGCTTCCCAAAGCTGTAAAAGAGGGTGTTTCGTAGGAGTTCCCAAAAATAAAAGGACTGGAAAAAGGTGGCGAAGTGGTGGAATCCTATCCAGCGGCTGCCCAGGACCCCGTCCAAGGGCATAAAATCCTTGAAGGCTATCTGGCCGTTCCAAATGGGGAAATATTTAAAAATGATATAATAGGTCAGGGGAATAATGAGCAGGACATACACCGACTTATGCCGCTTAATCTCTTTAAGCACTTGTCTAGTTCCTTGAGGGGTGGTATCCTTCATATCGGCCTCCTTGAGGTACGAGGATTTCGAATTGCTCGTAACCTTACCATAAACGAGGATAGCTATAAAATACCGTTTCCTTATTGGACTATTCCGACTTTAGGGTTTTCGGATGTGCCCTGGAGGGATGCCGTAAATCTTCTTAAAAACCCGGCAAAAATACGCCTGATTTTGGAACCCTGAACAGAGGGCGATCTCCTGGATGGTATCGTTGGTTTGTAGGAGCCGATCCCGGGCAAGAAAAACCCGGTACCGGTTAAGGTAGTCCCAAAGGGACAGCCCCATCTCCCGGTGAAAAATCCGGGTCAGATAGTCTTCGCTGACATGGACCGATTCCGCCAGTTTCCACCGGGAAATATGCGATTCCGCATGCCGGTTCACATAGAGCACAGCCTTTTTAACCAGCGCTCCGGTATAGGGGGGCAGCATTTCATCTCCCCTCAGCAGCGCCTGGATCCGGTGGGTAAACTCCGGGGAAAGAGCCGCCATGGTATTGCAGATGAGGATCCGTGCATAGGGGCACAGGCTCAGTACATCCCCTGCGCGATCAATCCGATCGCTCACCATAACCAGGGGAACCATCACGGTCAGGGGGTGGCGACGTATGGTCTCGGCAGCCGCAGGATCGATACCCTGCAGGGCGATCAGGGAAGGGGTAATTTCCGCTACGGTTTCATGAAAAGCCGCCATGGAGCTGATCCGCATCTCTTCAGTAGCCCCTACCCAGGCGTGGGCAATCTCCGGAGCTATACTCACCAAGAGGATGGTTCCCTGCCGAGGACGTTTGATATGTCTTTCGATTGCATCGAGGATGGTTTCATAAGCTGTGAGGGGTTCTGGGTTTGCAGGTTCATCAAAAAGGGGCTTGCCCTCTGAAAGCCCTTTGCCATAACACAAAAAGGGAACTTCAAAGAATTCCGTGCGATGCCGCAGCGCAGCAACCCGGACCAGGTCTTCCGCTGATGCTGCATCGGTATTCCAGAAGATACACGCAGTCCGGCCCGGAAACGCCGCAGCCTGCTCTATATCCTGGACCACCGGCAAATCGAAAAAATTCGCCGGTCTTAGGGAAGGATCCGACAAGGCCAGGACCAGATCCTGAGGGCTTCCGGGCTGTTTAAGCGGTTTCCTGCCACTCAGCGTAGTCCAGGGGAGGAGGATCCGGCACTGTACCGCATCCCGGTAGAACTCCCCGCCGTGTAACAGGACAATCCGCTCTGCCAAGAGAAGGCCCTGGGTTTTCCCCCAGGCTGTCCCGGTAAGGCCCATACCCTGGAAGGTCAGTACCAAGCCCCCATGATGCAAGGTTCCGGTGAAAGCTCCGGGATATTCCTCTCGGATAAGGGAAACACATTGAGAAAGCCGGGACACATCCCCGGTCAAGAGCGGAAAGACGCCGATTCCCGGTAAGAGTTCTTCCAGATCAAACAGGGTTTTTCGTAATGAAAGCTCGTTTATCCGGCACAAGGTTCTATCGATGAAGCTGCCGGTCGCTGCCTCCCGGGATGCGACAAAGCCTTTTAGCCCTTTAAGCGCCTCCAGAATCGCTCCTGCCGCGGGTTCAGGAGGGATCTTTTTTTCCATCTGATCCAGTCGTTCCATCACCTCGGCCAAAGGATCCCAGAGTTCATTTTCTAGAACTTGCAAGAGGGCGGTTTTTGCCTGTTCCGCCTGTTCCGCGATCTGCTTTGCCCGGATCACCTCTTCCAGAAGGGATATACCTTTCAGGGCATAACTCACCGCGGAACGAAGCTCCTCTAAGAGGACTCCATCATACAAGGGAACCTCATGGATAAAATAACCCAGGGACTGGTTTTCAATGAACAGGGGTTGGACCATGAAGACCCCCTGGCGGTACTGGCGGTTTACCTCCCGGGGAAAAAGCAGTCCCGAAGGAAACCGGTGTTCCCTCAGGGGATCGATCCCTTGGGGGGAAAAACTCCCCACCCATACGGAAATCTTCTCATCCTCATAGAGTACGATAGCTCCGGTGGCGATACCGATCTCCGGCAGGTACCGGGCAAGGCTCTGCACGAGGGAACCTCGATCCCGGGTGCCCAGGAGCTCGCATTTGAGGGAATTCAAGATCGTGTTCCACTGTTCCTTGGTATATTGGGTATGGATGGCCTGCTGTTCTTGCATCCGAAAGAGGGTTCCATAGGCCAGGGTAGGTATGGTTTTATCCTGAGGGAAGATCCCCATAGGGGCAATTTCTTCAAAGAGTCGCACCAAGAGTTCCGGATCCTTACCGGAATTAAAAAACCAGCCGAGGGCTTTCTTCAACTGGTACAGAAAGGCTTCCGTATCTTCGTAAAACAAGGCATGGATCACAGGAGACACCAGGGTCTTCACCGTCCCAGGGGGCAATTTCAAGCGTTCTCCTGCGAGGGAACGGAGTACCCCCCCTGGATCCGAGGGACCCCTTCCCTTGAACCCTTGAATCAAGGCTTCACCGTAAACGGACTTTGGGGTACAGCCGCAGGATTCCCGAATAATAAGGGCTACTTCCAGTAATACATCGTGGATAAGAGGCGGCGGCTTCTGGTTGAGCAGTTTCAGCAAGATCCCAAACGATTCGGCACTTAATTCCGTATAAGGCATGTGGACCGTGGACAGGGGACTTGGGAGAAGCCGACTTTCTCCGGAATTATTAAAGCCCCCTGCATGATAATCACTGGGTACATGGTATCCTTTCTGTACAAAGTACTGGAGCGCCCCAAAGACCATCAAGTCGCTCGAGCCGATGAGGGTATCAAAATCACGACCGGGAACCAATCCCTGCTTGTCATACAACTGGGCAGCGGCGGCAGCTCCCTGGTCCCAGTTACAAGGGTCGCTTACCAGGAGGGGGCTGAAATCCAGTGCAGCTTCTTTAAGGGCATCCGCATACCCCTGAAACCGGGCCAAGGCGGATTGATGAAACCCCGGGCCTCGGAGGAAGGCGATCTTCCGGGCGCCGTGGAAACGGATAAAGTGGGCGACCAGGGCTTTCATACCCTGATACGCATCAAACTCGACACAAGGATGTCCGGGTATCTTATAGGCCAGGGTTACATAGGGCAGGGGATCGAAGCGTTGGTGAAAGTGTTTAAATTCCTCGGGGGATTCAGTGTATCCAATAGTGGAACTCCAACTGATGAGTCCGTCCAAATTTTCTTTATTTGCCAGAGCATACACGGCGTTCCGTAAGTATTCCCCGTCAGGCCCTGCATTAAGCCGTCCTCCAGGGAATATAAAGAGGCTCACTCGTTCTTTAAGGGCAAGTCGGGCAAAGCGAGGCCATACCTTAAGGGAGGCGCCGGTATGTATTGAGGCGAGGAGGAGGCCTATTCTTTTTGGAACAGCAGCCATGAGATGAGTGTATCGGGGGGTCCGGTTTTTTGCAAGAAAAAATCGAAACCCCAGCCCCAATATCCCCCTGGCCCCTGCTGAAGACACGCCAGGTATTGGAAGCCGTCTTGTATGTACCGCGAACCGGCATCCAAGGGGAAGGCGCTGCCTGCGGCAACGGGGCGGCCAGCAGCATCCATCTCAGCGCGCGGCAATGGGTGGTTGAAGCGCGCCATGCATGGTTGAACCGTTTTAGGAGGCTTCTGGTGTGGTATGAGAAGAAAGCGGGGAACTATCGGGGGCTGGTGGAGTTCCCCTGTGCACTTATTATCTGGCGAAATCTCATACGCTCTAAGGCTTTCTACTGAAGGAAGTATCTTCCGTATACGGTTGCAACCCTTCCAAGACCCCGATAGGATGGAGTTTTGTATTTTTATGTAAAAATCCTGCAGGGTTCCGTGGGCGTATGAAATAGCGTGGTACAACTGCTTACATAGCAGAGACAAGCATAAAAAATCCTCAATTTTTATATTGCTTTTTTTCGATCGATCAATTATAGCAACTTCAACATAGCCCCAAGGCTCTGTTATATGCTAGTAACCACATTTCAGGGTAAAGGCAGGGCCAGGGCCCATACCATTTTCGCCCTGGCACATTCCGCACAACCACCGAGCTTTGAAGCAGATCGACCCCGTCGGACCTGAGGTCCGCCCGCCCAAACAACCACGAAGGGCAAAGAACGCTGTCGCATTGCAGCGAGTATGAGGCCCGGTCAACGTACCGGTTCGTTTGGTTCGTGGCTACCTGCTTCCTGATCGCATGTATATGCACTCGCCCTGTTCCTTGGCCGGACTTATTTCCCTTTTCCCGAGGAGGAATCAGGGCTTAGGAAAGACTCAAAAACGACCCTGCCCTGATATATGGTCATGAGTACCCGCCCCCGACAAGGCAAACCAGGAACCGGTGAATTCTTACCCCGGGATCGGAACAGGCTGGGGTTTACCTGCCAGACCGCCTCGGTATCCACCACCATGAGATCCCCCCGAAACGTAGGGGCAATGCGGCCCCGGTCAGTAAACCCCAGGATGCGGGCTGGGGATGCGCTCATCAAGGAAGAAAGCCGGGAGAGGCTGAGCCGATCCTGCTGAACCAGTTCCATCTGGCATAGGGCAAAACTGGTCTCAAGACCGGTAAAACCCGGCGCGCCCTGGAGCTTGTCCCTTTCCGTATGAGGGGCATGATCCGTAGCAATCGCATCAATGGTTCCGTCTCGTACCGCCTGGATAAGGGCCTGCCGATCCGCCTCGGTTCTAAGGGGTGGATTCACCCGGCCCCAGGTTGTATCCCCCAGGGCATGAGCGGTCCCGTGGGTGAGGCACAGATGATGAGGGGTGGCCTCTGCGGTAAGGGTGAAGCCCAGGGGACCGGGTTTTTCCTGGCGTCTCCCCTTGGCCTTCCTGATGAGGTCCACCGATTCCTTGGTGGATACATGGGCAATATGCACATGCCCTTGAGCTTGCCAAGCCAGTTCAAGCACCCGTTGGGTAGCGTGGTTCTCTTCGATACGGCTCCAGAATTCCCGGGGCTTTCCTGCGGCTTTTGCCTCCTCTGCTTCAGGGCCCCCTGCATCACAGTGGCAGGAGAGGGGGACTCCTAAGCGGCGGGCCTCTTGCATGGCCTGGTACAGGAGATCATCTGAAACCACATCTTTACCGTCTTCAGAAAGCATAGGGATCCACGGTTCGCTCTCGTGCAAAGGGCCTTTAAGGCAGCGTATCTCGGAAAGGACCTTGCCCTCCATACCCTGGGTCAAGGCCAGTACCGGATACAGATCCATCAAGCCAAGTGTATCAGCGCGTTTTTTGAGGGTCCTGGCTTTGGCAAGGGTATCAATGACCGGCTTGGTGTTGGCCATACAAACCACCGTCCCATATCCCCCGGCCACTGCGGCGAGGGATCCCGACTCTAAGGTCTCTTTTTCAGGATACCCTGGATCCCGGAAATGGGCATGGAGATCTACCAAAGCGGGCATGAGGACCAAGGTTCCCCCTCCCTGGATAGTCTGGTGCATCGGAAGCCGGGTTTCAGGCAACAGGGCGCCCTGAGGGAATACATCCCGGATGATACCCTGTTCGATCCAGACCGACCCGGGCATATCCATGGTTTCATCAACCAGACGGAAGTCCCGCAGTAAAAGCCCAGGAGATAGGCTCACAGGAAGTCCCCGGCAGATCGGACTTCATCACAGTATTCACAGCGGTAGGTGCGTAAATCCGGGTTTTCCAGGTGAAAAATATGGGGCATATAGGTTTCGGTGGAGGTAATACACCGGGGGTTTTTACAGATCAACACATTCTCCACTCGTTCCGGGAGGGAGAGTTTGATTTTTTCCATGATTTTTTCGTTTTCGATGATATTCACCGTAATATGAGGGTCGATAAGGCCCAGGATATCAAAGTTGATAGCAATAGTATTATCAATTTTAATAATATCCTTTTTGTCCATTTGACAGGAATTGGCATTCACCACAAAGGCCACCGTGTGGGGGGTCTTATCCAGACCGAGCCAGTTAAAAATCCTGATACCCTGCCCTGCTTTAATATGATCGATGACGATCCCGTTTTTTATCGGTGCTAACATTACGTACTCCTTCTACGATTATACTCCTTGATAGACCCAGATGCCCGCAAAGGGGGCTATGCCCTTATCCGTTCGTTCATACCCATTGACTAAAAGCCCTATCTTTTGTATACCTGAAATTCACGGGTACCTGTTGCGGACCGGTAAGCTGGTCAGGCTGAACCCTTGCCATGTTTATAAGAAGTGCTTGCCAAACGATCGTTTGCCAAGACTCTAGTATGTATACAGTTAATCGGATTCCCTTGTATAGGGGGAATCCATGAGGAGGATCTCCATGAGCGTCAGAATTCGGCTCAAAAAATTCGGAACCAAGAAACGGCCCTATTACCGTATAGTGGTTATGGATAAACATGCTCCCCGGGACGGGAAAGCCATTGAAGAACTGGGATACTATCATCCCATTGAAAAAGAAGACCAGCAGATTCGGTTTAACGAGGAACGGGTAAAACGGTGGCTGCAGCAAGGAGCCACCGTAAGCGACACAGTGCATAACATCCTGAACAAGAAGCGGGTATCCGTATAATGATACGCCGGCAAGATGTATAGGGAAGCGTAAGCCCTGATACACGAAAGGGAAGGTGGAGAGGTGGAAAAAGATCTGGTTGAATATATCGTGAAGTCCCTGGTTGATGATCCTTCGTCGGTATCGGTCAGTGTGGTGGAGGGAGAAAAATCTACCATACTGGAACTTAAAGTTGCCCCTGATGACATTGGCAAGGTTATCGGTAAACATGGCCGTATTGCCAAGTCTATTCGGACCGTCTTGCAGGCAGCAACGGCAAAAGGAGGTAAGCACACGGTTCTTGAAATACTGGACTGATAAGGGGCGGGTCTAATGGTTATTGAGGGAATGAACAAGGTGACTGAACAGTTTATAGTAGGGGTGATAGGCCCTCCCTTTGGGATCAAAGGCCATGTCAAGGTACGTTCCTGCTCCGGTGAGTATGAGCATCTCAAGCAGCTTGATACCCTCATGCTTCGGTGTGGGCCTCTTGAACGAATTCTCGAGTTGGAAGAAACCTTGCCGCTTACCCGGGGTGTGGGCATGAAATTCAAGGGGATTGATACTCCAGAACAGGCCCAGAACCTCAGAGGGGGAGAGCTGATAACCGACCGGTCCCATGCAGCGCCGCTTAAACCGGATGAATTTTATGTAGAAGACCTCCGGGGTCTGGAAGTGGTGGGGAATGGCGCGGTAGTGGGGCATATCCGGGATGTTCTTGAAGGGGGAGGGGGAAATCTCGTGGAAATCCGCCTTATTTCGGGAGCATTAAAACTCGTTCCCTTTCGGAAGGAGTTTTTCGGGGATATATGCCTTGAAACGGGGACCGCGGTCCTTTTGGAACAATGGATCCTCGCATGACCTATACGGTCCTTTCCCTGTTTCCCGAATTGATCGATGCGTTTTTTGCCCTTTCTATTCTGGGAAAGGCGGTACATCGGGGACTCCTTACGTACCGTTCCGTGAATATCCGGGACTTTGCGCTGGATAAGCACAAAACCTGTGATGACGCTCCCTATGGGGGGGGCGCGGGGATGCTTATGATGGCTGAGCCAGTGGGACGGGCATTGGCTTCCCTGGGGATACCTAACCGTTTAGATGATCCGCCGGTAGCAGCGGTCCCGGGGCCCAAGCCTCGGGTGATCTATCTTTCCCCTTCAGGACGGCCTTTTACCCAAGAGAAGGCAAAAGGCCTCGCTCGAGAAACCGAACTTATCCTCCTGTGCGGACGGTATGAGGGCTTGGATCAGCGTATCATTGACGCGTATGTGGATGAGGAGATTTCTATTGGGGATTATGTGCTTTCCTCGGGGGAAGTGGCGGCTTTGGTGCTCATTGATGCCACCTACCGTTTAGTAGAAGCGGTGATCACCCCCGCGTCCTTGGAAGAGGAGAGTTTTTCCGGGGGCCTATTGGAGTATCCCCAGTATACGCGGCCTGAGCAGTATGGTATACTTAAGGTTCCCGAGGTATTACTTTCCGGGCACCATGAAAACATACGGCAATGGCGTCTTCGGAAACGAATCGAAAAAACCCTCGCCCTGCGGCCGGATCTTATCCGCCAGGGAGAAGAAGCGGGCCTCTTTGAAAGGGAAACCCGTACTATTATAGCAGAACTACGGAAGAGCGGTGTAGGATAAACCCTGCTGTTCCAAGGGGGAGAAATGAGTGAAATGAAGGCAGGTATCAAAGAAATTGTAGCCTCCCAAATGAAAAGTGAACTGGACCAATTCAAGGTCGGGGATACGGTAAAAGTCCATTTTAAGATCGTTGAAGGTAAGAGCGAGCGGATTCAAGTCTATGAGGGCCTGGTAATCGCCATCAAGAATGCCCAACTGAGCAAAACCTTTACGGTGCGGAAGCACTCCTATGGAGTCGGGGTTGAACGGGTGTTCCCCCTTCATTCCCCCCGGGTCACTCGGGTTGAACTGATCCGTCCGGGCAAGGTCCGCCGGGCAAAGCTCTATTATATCAGGAGTAAAATCGGTAAGGCTGCCAAAATCAAGGAACTTATCACCAAGAAAAAAAAACAAGCCCCGGTGCGTGCAGAAGCCCCCCAAGGCTGACCTTATTAGCTGGGGAGTATGTTCCTGAATGCTTTGCCTAGATGGGAAGGGATGCGGTGAATAAGTCCCAGAGAGGCCGAGAAGGCGAAGCGAAGGCAGTTGTATTTTTGGAAGCCGCGGGAATGCGTATCATTGCCCGGAATGTGCGTTCCCCGGTGGGGGAGATCGATGTGGTTGCCCTGGATGGAGAGACCATCGTATTCGTTGAAGTTAAGACCTGGTCTGTTTATCCTATTGAGGAGTTACACTATGGCATTGATGAAAAAAAACAGCGCCGTATTATTGAAACCGCTAAGTATTTCTTTTTTTCCCATCGAGAATATAGGGGTATGGCTGTTCGTTTTGATGTTATATTTATTGGACCGGAACGTATTACTCATCTTACATCAGCCTTTATGGAGTGTATATGATAATGGTTCAGAGAGAGGTTCAAAGGGATCACCATCGGGAACCTGCTGAATTAGAATTGTTGAAACTCAAAATTAACGATCAAACCTATCTGTATGATGCAATCAATTGTTTGGCTATGATATTGAGTAATGAGATTCTGAATATACGTCAAGGAGGAATAGACCATGAGTGGGAGAGGAGGGGCCAGGCGCAGAGGGTATCGCCGCCGGGAGCGGACTGATACAAGGCCGGAATATAGCAAACCGAGTAGAAAAACCCCAGAACATGCCGGATCTGATCGAGGGCGGGGAAGTATGTATGAGCGGCTTCGGTGGACTCCTCCGGTCTTGGCTACCGAACCGCTTCCTGTGCCGGATTGTCCCTATTGCGGTAAACCCATTAAGGATCTGGCTACTGCAATAACCGATAAACATACAGATACACCGGTTCATTTTGATTGTATCATCGCCAAAATTGCCGAAAGCGAAACCTTGGAAAAGGAAGATTCCATTGCCTATATTGGAGGCGGTTGTTTTGGTATCTTGAGGTTTACCGGATCTCAGAATACCCTGCGGTTTACCATTAAAAAAGTGGTAGAATGGGAGGATAAGGAACAGCGGGCAGGGTGGCGAAAAACTATGAGCGATCGGTATTCTATGATATAATGAGTGATATAGATAAGTATACCTTCGACAATCTTGAGTCTCCAAAAGTAGTTTCGATAGTACCATCCATGATAGTATCTTCTTCCGGTACAAGTTCTGTGATAGCACCAGCAGGGGAGGTTCCTTCTTGTGTACCCAGCAGCCTAGAAGCTTCGCTTAATCCAGCGGAGGATTTCGTATCGGACCCCCGTATTCAGGAACAGTATGGGCTTCTACAAGCCCTGGGGGTCTTCCAGTACCTGGACCGTCTGAAACGGGAACTGGATACCTATAAAAGCCTCTTCGCCGGCGCTTTAACTATTTTTCATCATACTTCTATAGATGCTATGTTGGATACCGCAGTTTCTCAGCTTTCCACTCGGACCTTGTTATCTTTTGTGGTGTTTTTGTGGAAGCCTTTCCAGAATAAAAATGAGATCCGCATCAGGGGGTATGAGGGCCATAAACCGGCGAATATAGGACTCTCTATTGAGAGTTTGACCCTTTTTGAAGTCTTTTTTCAACAGCATCCTGAACCCTTAACCTATAGGGATCTCCTGAAACAGATGGGAGATAATACCGCGACCCATGCCTTAGAAGAGATGGAACCGGAACTGATAATCCCTATTCTGGGACCCCACGGGTTTTATGGGCTGATACTGGTGGGACCTAAACTGCAAGGGGAACGGTTCCATCCAGAGGAACTGACCTTTATTCGGTACTTCATGTTCTTTGTTTCCCTAGCCGTCCAGAATCACCTGCATTATGTTCATTCCCTGCAGGATGTAAAAACCAGCCTTTACAATTACGGATTTTTTATGACCCGCCTGGAAGAAGAAATATCCCGGGTCCGGCGTAATGAGTATGCATCTTCGATTATTGTGATTGACGTGGATTTTTTTAAGTCCTTTAATGATACCTATGGCCATATAGCGGGAGACCGGGTGCTTGAACATATCGCCTTTCTCATTAAAGGGGGAATACGCCTTGAGGATGTGCCCTCTCGTTTTGGAGGAGAAGAATTCACCGTGTTGTTGCCAGATACTAATACGGAATCGGCATGGCATGTGGCGGAACGGCTGCGGCTTGCTATTGCCCAATTAACGGTTCCTTGGGAAATACCCTTGCCGACAATTACCATTAGTCTTGGTATTTTTACCTTTGATAACCAGACGGATATTATGGCTACGGAAATTGTTAACCGGGCGGATAAAGCCATGTATGCGTCAAAAAGGCGCGGTAGAAATTGTACCACTATATGGGAACCAGGGCTTGAAGTGAACATGTACCTATAGCACATTTCGGGAAAAATACGACGTATAAATGGAGCGAGTATGATTGGAATCATTGGAGCCATGGAGGATGAAATTATTCTGCTCCGTTCGGCCTTAACAAATCAGCAGGTCAAAACCATAGGAGATTTTAATTTCTTTGCCGGTGAACTTGCAGGAAAGCCGGTGGTCTTGTTACGATCCGGAGTGGGTAAGGTACAGGCGGCGATAGGCTGTGCTTTGCTCATTACCACCTATCAACCGGATTTAGTCATCAACACCGGTTCTGCGGGAGGCATCGATCCTATGCTCAACTTTGGGGATGCCATTATTTCCGATGGCTTAGTGTACCATGACGTCGATGTTACTGCCTTTAATTACGCTCCTGGCCAGCTTCCCGGTATGCCTGCGGTATTTCCGGTTCCTGAGGATCTTATCAATCGGGCAAGCCAGGCAGTGGAAGCATTGAAACAGGAACGTAAGCTTCCTCCAGCGTTTCATTATGTTCGGGGACTTATTGGGTCAGGAGACGTCTTTATGCACGAACCGGATCGGATTGCTGCGGTACGTACCTTATTCCCTGATATGAAGGCCGTAGAAATGGAAGGAGCCGCGGTGGCTCACAGTTGTTTTTTGTTCAAGGTGCCTGCCCTGATCATCCGTGCCCTTTCGGATATTGCGGGGACTGAATCACCTTTGACGTTCACCGAATTTCTCCCGGTTGCGTCTAAGCATTCGGCGGAGATAGTGCTTCGTATCATCCGTAATACCTGAGGGGGGTATAGGGCAATTGAGACCCTGGTAATGGTTCCCTCTCTACTGAGAGAAGCGGGGAGTTACCTTAAATGCAATAGAGTTGTTCGGAAACTGAGGTTTCCGAACAACTTCCGCTTAAAAAACGATAAAAAATGTGGATTTTATTAAGAAATCCACATTTTTTTGGAGACTTGTTCGATAACCAACCGGGTTATCGAACAAGTCCAATGGAAGGAGCCGCTGAGGTGCAGGGGATGCTTATTCACCTGGGGGAATGGCCTGGACTCTTTGCAGGGCCTGGTCTTTTCTATAGCAAGGGGAGGGGTCTAGTTAAAACCCCTCCATCCCTCCTCAGTCGTTTTTCATGGGGAGCGTATCCGGTTTAATACCCTCTATGACAAGGCCCGGCGGATTTCCCTCTGCGGGGAGGGGGATAAGAAAAATCTGGTCTTACCTGGGAGAGCCGTTGTTCTGGCGGAACTAAATCGTACTCTTTATTATTGAGGGTGAGTTTAGTAGCCCTCAAAAATCGAAATTCCGTACTCGGGGATGCCCGGGAATACCCCTCAATGGTTACGGTTGCCCCTTCCTTGAGGCCTTCAATAAACCCGATAAATCGTTCAATCCCCAGGACATAGTAACGTATATCCGTATCTTGAAGGGCGATCATGCCCTCGAGGATACCGAGTGTTCCGGTAACCTTGAGGGTTTCCAGCGGCGCAGCTTGCCGCCTGGGATCAGGCCCTCCCCAATGATTCCGATTCTGGGCAAAAAGCAGTCCTCCGACTGCTACAGCGAGGAGGATAAAAAAAATGCTTCTCTTCATATAAACTCCATAAAAGCAGACTGGTATGTACGGAACGTGCTGTACTGGTGGAAACACGTTCTCTAGTGAGGCCAACGGCCTTACTCATATACAAGCAAAATCCATGCCAAGATAAGCCTTGGGTAAATTTGATAGGATTTTCTTAATATGACCAAAGAATATAAGAAAAAAGTGCAGGATACTACGGTATTATTCCTATGTCTGTCGGATCCAGCAGCTGACAAAAGGGTATATTTTTCCCATCTGGGTAAAATATACCATCTATACCCCCTTAAACTGCAGCGTGGCCTGCTTGTCCTCAGCAGCGTAAAGGGCTTTCCGCATACCCTAACCATGCCTCCCGGTAAGCCTTTAGCTCTGGTATGCTGATTTTCAGGACTTCCTGATAGGCTATCTCAAAATCCCTGGAGAGATCCGGGAGTTTTTTACCGGTTAACCCCATCTTAACGGTCATGGCTGCCCCTAAAGCAGAGGCTTCGGCAATATCCGTGAGGAAAACCGGGTTGTTCGGAAGGGCTGCTGCGAGAAGGGCATGGTACGCTTCATCTTTCCTAAACCCCCCTTCGGTAAAAATCTTGGTTCCTGGGACAAGTCCGGTCCGTTCCAGGGCAGTGAGGGTCTGCATAACCAGGGATATACCCAAGAGGGCGATTCCCTGTTCGTAGTGTTTAAAAACTTGGGGGATCTGGTTCTTCTGGGCAATAGCGGTAAAGGGATACTCCCGCCTCTCCTCAATGACCCGAGGTGTGGACCGAGGGAATTGGCCTGAACCAGGGGTAAGCTCCGGCATGAGGAAGGCCGTTTTTTCGGCGAGCAGGGAACGATACGGGGATACCGCAAAAGGAGGCAGATCCTGCCGTCCATGTATATCCATGAGCAGGCGGGACCAGGTTTCAAATTCCTGGCCTCCCCGAAAGATCGCGGTTTTCACCGGTGTTCCAAAGGCAGAAATATTGAAGAAGACCACTTTGCCCAGTTCTTCTGGGGCGAATCCATAGACCTCTACGGGATTCATAATAACACACCAGGTTCCGGTGGAATTGAGTACAAACCCCCTTTCCCCGTGTTTGGCAAAATGGGGGAGCAGGGACGCATTGGAATCGTGGATACCCAAGGTCAAGATTACCTCCTCCTTGAGCCCGGTTTTCCGGGCAAATGCCGGACTCAGGGTTCCCAGCACATCCCAGGAGGTTCGCAACCGATTCGGTATGAGCGCGGTTACCCCCAGGCCCTGGGCCACCGAAGAAAACCATCCGTGCCGCTGATCCCAGAGGTAGCTATGACAGCCCATATAGGTTCCCTCCGTTCCGGTTTTACCTGAAAACCGGAACCCCCAATATTGGGGATAGAGCAACAGTTGGACCGTCTGCTTGAAACCTTCTGGATAGCGTTCTTGGGCGAACAAGATCCCCTTGCCTGTGTTGATCAGGGCCTTGAAAGCAGGCGTACCGGTTTCTTCCTGGAGCGCCTCGGGGGAGCCAAACCGGGCATAGAAGCGCTCATGAAATGTATCCCCCGGCTCATGGGTGTAGTACACGCAGGGCATCGAAGGGGTGCCGTCTTTTCCCACCCCCACAAAGGTGGCCCCATGGGTACTCAAGGCTATACCCTTAATCGGATAGAGCCGGGCATACTGGGCGACTTGTTCGGTGAACCAGTCCTCCATAGCCGCTAGATCATGGGTTTCCAATCCATCCACCAGGAGAGGCGGAAAATTCCGGTACCGGGCATCCACCGGTGTCAGGGTATCATCATAGACCGCCACTTTCTTATTGGTCATCCCGATATCGATCACCGCGATAGCATATTCCACCTCGCCCCTCCCCAGTCCTAATGTAACATCACTTGGCCACCGGTAACCGGGACCGCCTGACCGGTTTCATACTCCTGTTCTATAATATAGTAGATGGCTCGCATCACATCCGGGCCGGTGCAGCCCCGTTTCATCGGGATCTTGGCTTCATAATAGGCCTTGACATCCGCGATGTGCTTAGCCCCCGGTACCTTGCCCGATCTCAGATATTGGACGAAAAGGCCCTTTTCCGGGTCAGACCAGAGGGAACCATCAAAAAAATTGCCGGGACAGATGGCATTTACCTTGATGTTATAGTCCACCAGTTCCAGGGCAAAACTCTTGGTCAATCCGATACCGCCGAATTTTCCCCCTGCATAGGCGCCGTTTTTATTTGACCCCTCAAGCCCGGACTTGGAATTGATCTGGATGATGTCGGTTTTCCAGTGATGAGCGGTCCGGTGCTGCTCCCTGAACAATAACCCGGCGTATTTCGCTATGAGAAAGAACCCGGTATAATTAATATCCGTAACAAAGGAAAAATCTTGCAAGCTCTGTTCCAGAACGCTTCCGGCCTTGAGCACCCCTGCATTGCTGATGCAAATATCCAGTCCTCCGACGTTTTTTATCAGGGTCTTAAACAGGGCCTTCACCGAGGCTTCATCCGCTACATCCACTGCCACGGGGATTGCCGCAGTCCGTTTTTCCGTGGCATTGATCTGGACTGCGAGGGTTTCTGCACCCTCCAGGTTGCGATCCGCAATAAACACCAGGGCCCCTGAAGCAGCGAGGCTTTGAGCGATGACGGCTCCAATACCTTGAGCCCCGCCGGTTACCAGGGCAATCTTGTTTTTCACCACCCCAGCCCGATGAGCAGCGTTGAAACCAAGCGGGGGGAGGGATACTTTTTCCGTTAAAAGAGCATCGTTTTTTGCCTCCATCCGCTCTTTAGCCGCATCAAAGTCCCGGTCGATCCAATAAATCCCCTGGACCTTGTCAGCATCTTGTACCACCACACAGGAAGGCGCCTTTTTACCCGTTTCAGACCGTGCCACTGCTTCTGCCCCTGCCGGGGCCCGGTCGAATTCCCAGGCCGTATAGGCATCCTGTAAGATCTTGGCGGCATACTCAATATCCACGTATTGGTGATCGTACCGTGCAGGGGCGATATCAATGATCAATGCCTCCTGGGGTATCTCGGTTTCTCCCGGAGGGCTCTGCATAAGCACCCAGGGGTATCTGCCGGTATTGATATACAGCCCGCGGATAAGCAGTGCCATAGCGGTGGGATCCGCCAGTTTTTGTTCAACCCGTTCCATATACAAGCCTCCCTTGGAGTAAATTCTCTGCTATGTGTATTGCTGCTGCTTCAGGGTGATGGAGATCCAGTGATCTTCCTGCAGCGGCGTAGATTGCAAGCCGCGATGCCAAAGACTCCCCTGCCAGGGGATTTTCCAAAGAGAAAAGGCCCCATCGGGGATCCACTGAACAGAGCCGTTCATGGGCGATGAGGGCCCAGGTGGTATCCACGAGGTGCCGGAAGGGGGGGCTCACTACTTCAGGGCAGGTAAAGGATTGACGGGAACTGTTGATATCCACCCCTGAAATTTCCATGAATCCCCAGGCACTACATAAAGCCTTGACCCGCTGGAGCTGTTCCGGGGTATTGCGGGGAGGCATATAGGTAATCCCCTGATAACCGATACGGGCTAATGCCTCAAAGAGCGCTTCCAGATAGGAATCCTCGAATCCTTCTGCTGGTTTGTCTCCTGTAGGGGATTCTCCCACATCCCCTAGGTAGGCATAAGCCGGAATTGCCCCAATAGAACGGGCAAAATCCACCACGGTTTTAGCAGGGATACATTCTTTTTCGCGGGGCTGTATAAATATTCGGGGAAGAAAGGCTGATTTCAGCACCCCCAGCAGATCATAACGGTAATGGGGATTTTCCGGATCCGCAAGGAGCCCCCCGATTTTGGGCCCAGGCACTATCCCCAGGGTAGCGTTAAGTCCCTGCACTAACAGGGGACCTTTTTCGTATCGTTGTAGGATCTTACCGGCAACCGCAGCTAAAAGATGCCGCTCGGTGATTGCTCCCCCTGCTGCATATTGGGACGTATCCAGGACATCTTGGACAAAATCAATTTCCTCAAACCCCTTTTCTTTAAGCAGGGTATTGGCGGCCTCGGTCATGGCTTGGGTCCGAAGAACCCGTTCCGCCCGAATAGGCATGAGGAATTGCCGCACCGAAGCAAAGCGCGGCCGGGGTATCCCTTGGACGGTCATGTAGAGGATCCCCGCCGAATCAGGGTTGTTGATCTTGCGCTGGGCAAAAGGACTCGGCCCATCAGGGCCCTGGGTACAACTAACCCGGACCTCGAAACCCACACCCCCCCCGATACCCAGGCTTGCACAGGCGCGGAGCATCTCCTCTGCTGCAGCAATGGAATCATGATCCACCGAACCTGCCGCTTCAAGCCCAGCGTCCCAGGCCCTTAAGGCCGCCATGCTTGGAGTATAAGGGCTGAAACTATAGATGGTATGGATATGGTTATTGATTCCCCCAGTGGTTTTCACCGGACCCGGTTTTTCCGCTGCCACTGCCTTGAGTGCGGAAAGCCGCTCTTCTCCTGAGACCTTAGGGTTGTTGATAACCTGGTAATGCATGTAATTACATTATATACCATTCAAACTTTTGTGTCAGTATAGGGAGCGTGTACACCCAGGGTATCGGCGTTTAAAAGTATATCTCTTTATATAATAAGGATTTACGCATATACCTGCATAGTATCCGCGGGAATCTATTTCATTACTATACAAGGAATTCAAAAAGTAAACG
>JAIRLU010000066.1 GCA_031259215.1 Treponema sp.
CGGGTAAGTCCTGCTCCTGCGCCGCCTGCTTGTCCAACCGGATATGCTGCGCAACGAGCTTTCCCCTCAGCGCTTCACGTTGTTTCTTTTTCTTCCCCAATACTTCAAGAGTTCTCGACTATTCCTTGACCGCACGGGATGGCAGTTTGCAGCCGTCTAGGGCAAACAATTCGCTGTCGACGAGCCCCAAGGCGTAACACTTCAGCAGCGTCTGTGCAAAAAGCTCTTTGACCCCCTCGGCCTGGCGGGAAATGAAGTGGGCCATGGTGTCATGATCGGGATCCGCGTCATGGCCAGCACTTTTACTATGATATTAGTTTTGTAGGCATATGCTATGGGCTGGCTGGTGATATAGCAGGGCAACGTCATTTAGAATTATATTTCCTTATATAATAAGAATTTACCCATATACCTGCCTAGTATCTGTGGGAACCTATTTCCTTATTTTACAAGGAATTAAAAAAGTAAATGACGTTGCCCTGAGGATTAGCCAGCGGGGCTTGTTCTTTACGAGGCTAAGTAATTCCTTATCCTGCTTATCCCGTCCCGGAGACCCTCTAGTTTTTACGTTGGTATGGTTCTATATTTTATAGGATGTCTTTACCATTCGCAGATATACCTTCATTAGCTCACCCCACCCTGAAAAAACCACCCTGGATTCGGGTTAAGCTGCCGAGCGGTGATACGTGGAAACAGGTTGAAGGGGTCCTGGAAAAACACGGCCTCCATACCGTATGTGATGAGGCCCATTGTCCCAATAAAGGGACCTGTTGGGGAGCAGGCACGGCAACCTTCATGATCCTGGGGGATAGGTGCACCAGAAGCTGCCGTTTCTGTGGGGTTTCCACAAGCCCCCGGGGACAGGAACTCCGAAAGGATGAGGGAGAGGAGATCGCTGCCGCAGTTCGAGAGCTGCGCCTGCGGTACCTAGTCCTCACCTCGGTGGACCGGGAGGATCTTCCGGATCGCGGTGCCGGGCACTTTGCTTCTTGTGTTACTGCGATCAGAGCAGGGAATCCTGGCATCAAGGTGGAAGTGCTCATTCCTGACTATGATGCCGCTGAAATCGCCCCCCTTGTAGCGACAGGGCCGAAGGTCATTGCGCACAACGTGGAAACGGTACCTTCCCTCCAATGGGTTCGGGACCCTCGGGCTTCTTTTGCGAAGAGCCTTGCTACCCTTAGGTACGCCAAAGCCTTAGGTATAGGGGTAACCAAAACGAGCCTGCTCTTAGGGTTTGGCGAGGAAAAAGCCGAGGTCTTAGCGGTGATGGATACCTTACGGGAAGCGGCAGTAGACATTCTCGTCCTGGGTCAGTACCTCAGACCTTCTCCCAAACAGATCCCCGTGGCAGCATACATTAGCCCCGAACACTTTGAAGCCTATGCAGAAGAAGGGCGGAACCGGGGATTTGCCGCGGTAGTCTCCTCCCCCTTGGCCAGGACCAGTTATCATGCCTATGAAGCCTGGAAACAGGCTTTGGACAGGAACCGTGATGGTGCTTGAAGGACTGGGAAAACCTCCGGGATGTAAGCTCATACGTCTCAGGGCGGATCTTGAAGCGGGGATCATCAGAGCTATCCGTATTCGAGGGGATTTTTTCGCCAGCCCTGAAGAGGGCTTTGATAGGGTGGAACAGCAGCTTGTGGGCCGGTCCCTCCCAGAATTAGCCGCGGCCTTTGATGGTCTGCTGCGAGAGGCAGGGGTGGAGGTATACGGTATTTCCGGGGAAGGGGTGGCATCGGTACTGGATACGGCATTGACCGGTAGTGCCCCTCAGGAAGGAACATGACTTCCTACTCGACCTCGCTTCTGGAGCCTCCTTTTCCGTTCCGCCTTATTAACACTGGCTTCCATGATGGATTCTATAACATGGGCCTGGACGAAGCCCTCCTGGAAGGGGTTTCGCAGGAAGGATCCCTGCCGGTTTTACGCTTGTACAGTTGGAAACCGCCGGCGGTTTCAGTGGGGTATTTCCAGGGGCTTACCGAAGAGGTGGATCTGGAATCTTGTACCCGTCATGGAGTGGATGTGGTCCGCCGGATCTCTGGAGGGGGCGCGGTGTTTCACCATGAAGAGCTTACCTACAGTATCATCATGCCCCTAAGTCATCCTCTTGCAGGGGAGAGCATTCAGGGTTCTTATCAACGGATCTGCTCGGGGATAATTCAGGGCTTGGCCCTCTTAGGGGTTTCATCTCGTTTTGCCGGCATTAACGACATTCTTGTGGAAGGCCGAAAAATATCTGGTAATGCCCAAACCCGACGGATGGGTTGCGTCCTGCAGCACGGGACCCTGTTATTGGCGAGTGATGTGGACCTTATGTTCGAGCTGCTCTTGGTTCCCCAGGAAAAACTCAAGGATACCTGTATCCAGGATGTAAAAGACCGGGTAACGACGCTCAGGGCGCTCCTCGGTCGGGAGATTGCTTATGAGGAAGTGGCACATGCCCTGGCTGAAGGGTTCCGCCAGGGTTTGTCTTTGGATGTTATTCCCGTTCCTTTGCAGCCGGAGGAAGAAGCCCGAGCCTGGGAATTAGCCACCGGTAAACTCGCCACTCCCCAGTGGCTTTATAGCCGCTAGGGGTTTCTCGGCAAGAAGCATGGGGAGTTCCCCAAGCTCCTGAACATACTTCTTGCAAGGATTTAGTCGATGACCGTTACTTTATAGGCCCGGTACCGGGGGGCGCCGTCCCGTTTGGTACGTTCCGTATCCTCTTCACAGAGATACCTGACTTTCATGCCAACCTCTAACTCATCAAAATCCCTATTCGTAACGCTGTCATAATAGAAGAATACATTGTTTATTTTTTCATCTTTGATGAATCCAAAACCATTTTTGATACTGAATATGCTTGATACCAAAGAGGGATCTGCTTGGGGAATACTTGATTTTACAAGAATCGTATTCTCGGTATTTTCCCAATCGGTTTCTTTCTTTTCCTTAACAAAAAGACCATTGCTCGTCTCTGTGGAGAGTCTGTTTATCCGTTCATGCATAAGCACTGGATAGAGCACTTCGTCTAATAACTGCCGGGATGTTTTGGTTTCAGCTAGTGCGCCGTTTTCATTGTAATAGCTGTACTCCCAACAGATAAGCATTACCCTGGTTCCCAGGGTATTTAATTTTCTAACCAATGGTACATAATCGCCGTCACCGGCAACCAGCACCAGAATATCAAACCGTTTATAGATTGCCAATTCGTAGGCTTCCAGCGCAAGCCATACATCTATGCCCTTTTCCTGCCAGATGTTATTTTCTCCGTACCGCAAGGGAAGGTAATGGGTAACGATATTTTCACGCATTAAAATGTCTTCAAATATCCGTTCACTCTGTACTTTTTCCCCCATATCTCTTGCGGAAGAACGGCCCCGGAAATAATGTGCGTCAATGATCTGGCAATGACGCAGGTCATCTATATCCATGATAGACGCTATCTCGACCCGGATAAATTCATGTAAACCGGAAATACTTATCCTGGATTTTCTCTTGTGTTCGTACTTGTAATAATTACTAACTTTATAAAAGTAATAGCCGTCATAAAATATTCCAATACGGATTAGGTTTTGTATATGATTATTCATTGATGTATTGCCTTATGGCCATTCCTTGCATCTGATGGATCTTCACAGGGATCCATTCTCCGTTTGAATCCCCCTGGGTTGTAGACTGCATAGCATACGTTCCTTTCAAGGTTCGGGTGAAACCACCGCTTTCATATTATTGTAGTATAATTACCGTACTAATTCTAGGGTATGTACGGGTTAATCATGTACAAAAGCCCGTGTTTATCTGGTAAAAAAGGACTTCCCAGGACTATCTGGAAGAACAACCTTGAGAAAGACCACGGGCAGATAGAATAGGGGGAAGCCTTCAGCGAAACGGACCTGGACCTGGCTCCGGGTAAGGGAGCAGGGGACGCCCCAGGATCCACCCATTATTGGACTTGTTCGATAATCTGGTTGGTTATCGCGGATGTTAGTCCAACACAAGTCTTGCAAAATGCTCGGCATTTTGCTGTTTGTTATCGGAATTTGTTCAAAAACTTCAGTTTTTGAACAACTCTATTAATCGGCTATCTGAGCCTAGAGGTAGCCCGGATCTTCCGAGGGGTCGTTGGAAGGAAGCATTCAGCTGTGCTTCATACCTTTGGTATGCGCCCTTGCGGTTAATTTCGTACGCTCGTAGGTTGATTGGACTAAAAACAGGGTTAAGAAGCACCACGAACCATACGAACCGGTCCGGTCGTCCTTTGAGCGCCCATAGAACTCTTGGAGGATTGGCCGGTCATCCCACGAACCGCACGAACTTGTGCTGAGACACTAAACTTGACCCACAAAAATGGTAAGGGGTATTTGGAGAAGCATTGGTTCGGAGATTGCTCGTTTCCCTGCAACCCTGGTAAAGCAAAATCCCTGGTCCATCCCTACTATACTCTATGAGACCATTACGTTTGCTCAAACAAGG
>JAIRLU010000078.1 GCA_031259215.1 Treponema sp.
GTAACCACGGTCATCATAATCAGACCGAATTGCACCGGATCAATACCCACGGAGGTGATCACCGGCAGCAATATGGGGGTAAGGAGCAGGGCAATGACCGTGGTTTCAACAAACATCCCGCAGAATATCAGCAAGAGGATGATAATCAGCAGCAGGATATAGGGGTTTGAGGTGATATTCACCAAAAACGAAGCCATAGCCTGGGGAATGCGATCATACACAATACCGTATCCAAAGATCCCCGAAAGGGAAACCAGAATCATAATGATACCGATGTCATTTGCCGTGTCCCGGAGGGTTTGCAGAAAAGTCTTCAGGTTCAGTTCCCGGTAAATAACCACGCCGACGACGATCGCATACACGCAGGCAAAGGCCCCTGACTCCGAAGGGGTGAATAACCCAAAGCGAATGCCCAGGATCAAGATGACGGGAAAGAGGAGGGCCCAGATGCTATCCACGAAGGCCTTGCCGATTTCCTTGGGACGGGCCGGCTTGTCCCGTTCCGGCAGATACCCCCGTTTTTTTGCGGTAATCCGTATGGTAAGCATCAGGGCAAGCATCATCATAAACCCTGGAATGAACCCTCCCGCAAACAGCCGCCCGATAGAAACCTCCCCCACGGAGCCGTAAATAATGAGCCCCATGCTGGGCGGAATCGTTGCGGTAATTAAGGAGGTAATACCGTTGACCGCTGCTGAATATCCCTTGGTATAGCCCCGTTTCGTCATGGCAGGACCGAGTACCCGGCATTCCATAGCCGCATCCGCATTGGCAGAACCGGAAACCCCGCCCATCAACGTTGAAAGCACACAGGATATTTGGCCTAAGTTCCCGTACATGTGTCCGGTCAACACATTGGAAAGCTTGATGAGCCGGGAGGTAATCCCGGTGTTATTCATCAAATTCCCTGCAAACACAAACAGGGGAATGGCCAAGAGGGTAAAACTCTGACTCGAACTGACGACTTTTTGCACCACAATGGAAAAGGGAATGTCCGGGGTAACCAGAAAGAAAACTGTCCCTGAAACACCGATGGCAAAGGCCACCGGCATACCCAAGAGGAGCAGCAAGAAAAAGGCGATAATCACCGCACCCATTAGATCGCCTCCTTACTCTGCAGTAGGATTTTCTTGTCTTTCCAATGAGCGATGAGTTTTAATATGATGGTAATGATGAGCAGTATTGAACCAATCGGGGCGCTGATGGTGGCCCAAGAATAACTGATACCCAAGGTTTGAAACAAGCGCTTTGCATTGTCTATGCTCAAGGGAAACCCATACACCACCAGGATTCCCAAAAAGCCAATAGCCAAGAGGTACATAAGGTAATACAAACCTTTTTGCAGTTTTTCGGGAAAATGACTAATCAGCATATCCACCCGTACAAAATCTGCTTTCCGCAGGGCCAGATCCGCTCCCAAAAATACCACCCACGCAAATAAGAGCAGGGACACATCCTGGGCCCAATTCAAGGGATGTTTGATGCTTCGCGCCACTGCGGAAATAAACACTAAAAAGGTGATCACCCCCACAAATATCGAAACGATAAGTTCTTCGATTTTACAGAACCACCGGTACACTAGTTGTATCAGCTTCACAAGAGCCTCCTCCTCCCTACGCCTCGGATCCTATTACCCAAGGCATAGCCAGCCATTTTTCACGTACCTATACAGTCCTGATGATAACCTCGTTATACCCTGCCCTCGTTATGAATATCCTTGCCGGCCTTTTTCCCTGGTTATCTATTAAGCATACCGATACCAGGACTGTATAGATACTTTTTAAAAGTGCTATTTTTTTCCTAATTCAGCGTACAGTTGATCCCGCAAGGACGCAAAGTCCAGGGTCGTATACGCCGTTTCTGCTGCCGCTTTGAATGCATCCAGGTCGGGGACAACTACCACCATGCCTTTGTCAATCATCTGATTTTCGTAATCATCCGCGACCCGTTCCACCAGCCGGGCATTTTCAGATGCCGCTGCTCGACATTCCTCTACCAAAATCTGTTGATACTCGGCAGGCAGTTTAGAAAACCATTTTTCCCCCACAATAATACCGTTGGCAAGCTGGAAATGGGCGGTTTTATCGATGTATTTGACGACTTCGTATAAGCGCGCGCCAAAAGTAGCGGTATGCTGGGCTTCAGCCCCGTCAATCGACTTGGACTGAATGGCGTTATACGAATCATTCCAGCCCATGGCAATGGGGGTTGCTCCCATTGCCTCCACCGACTTCGCCCATACCGGCGCGCCGGGAGTACGAATTCGCTGACCCTTTAAGTCAGCCGGCGCAGTAACCGGAATATTGGTTAGAAAATGCCGGGGCCCGTCGTACCAGTTAAAGGCAAGAACCCGGATCTCATTCTCCGATGCCAGTTTCTCTTCCCATTCCGCAAAGATCTCGGTCTGGGTAATCTGCACGAGCTCATCATAGTTGTCGGCAATATAGGGCATACCGATAATCCCGATTTCCTTTACATAGTTTCCCATGCGACCGCCGTCGGTCAGAACCGCCACATTAACCCCTTGAATCGCCTGCTCGATCACGTCCTCATCGCTCCCCAACTGGGCAGAAGGATACACCTGGATGATAATACCCCCTTGGGTTTTGGCTTCCACGTTCTTTGCCCATTCCTTAAAGCCCTCTACAATGGGACTTGTTTCGTTCAACTGGGTAGACATTTTCAACGTAAAAGTTTTTGTTTCGGTTGCTGCCCTTGTCCCGGAATCGGCAGGGTTGGTTTTATTGCAGCCTGCCATGCTGAAGACCAGCACGACTGCAAATCCAGATAAAAGCATCTTTTTCATATGTTACTCCTTCAATTTATAGAATTATACCTATGATTAGTAAGGGTACTATGCAACTTGAGGGGCGTCAAGAAAATAGTTTTTCCCTTGGTACCGGTTTCGTCCACAAGGCAGGAACCAGAGTAGATGGGATCCGGCTTTTCTGGTAGGCTTATGCTATGAATACGCCTTCCATCTTGGTTTGGACTGCCCTCCTCTCATTCCTGCCGATTTCTGAACTGCGAGGAGGAATTCCCTTTGCCATAGCCTCCGGCTTACCCTGGTACTGGGCCTACCTCTTTGCTGTGGCGTTCAACGCCTTGGTAGCTCCTGCGTGCTGGCTTTTCCTGTCAACCCTGCATAAATGCTTGCTTAGTATGGATTTGTACCGGAACTTGTTTGACCGCTTTGTAGAACGGGCTCGGGTCAAACTCCATAAGGGGATAAGCAAATGGGGGTGGCTGGGGATAGCCGCGTTTGTGGCCATACCCCTCCCGATTACCGGCGCGTGGACCGGAACCTTGGGGGCCTGGGTGCTCGGTATCAGCAAGGGTAAAACCATGATCGCCGTACTCCTGGGGGTCATGACCGCAGGAGCCATCGTTACCGCGGTCCTCACCTTGGGCTTGCAGGCCTTTGATCTTTTTATCAAAAAACTATAAGACCCTGGAGGATCCCCCTCCCATCGGGAAGGTCCTTCATGCAAAATCCCTCGAATTCATGGTATGGACCTGGACCTAAGCCTTTTCCCAAGACCCTAAAACGACGACACCCCTGTCCATACAAAACCCCTTTGTCGTCGTTGTGGAACGCGGCGTCGAAGGCGCTCAGATCAAACTGGTCGATGAGGTACTCCAAGGTATGATCGAAGGAGTCGGGTATGCGTTGTTCCTCAAGAGAAACGGCACGGAACAATCCCTGGGACCTGTCAAAGTTTTTATACAGAGCCATAGTAGCCACCGTATACCATAGTTTTTGTTGTTTGACTATTTTTCCGACAGCCTCAACAGGACGGTATATGCTCCGCTCCTTTGGCGCTACGGGGTTACGGCTGGCTAGGTCATTCACTGCGCTCCTTCCCACGCCAGCCTCCACCCACATTTTTGCGGCTACTGGAACGCTCCGCGTTCCCTTATCGAAACCGCAAAAACGTCATATACCGCCGGAACGTTATGCGCAATAGCCTCTAAAATTTTATGAATTTTTTGAAAATTTATTGACAAAATTAATTAATTATGTGTAAACTGAATTGATATTTTTATCGTCGGGATATAAACTCCGCAAGGAATTTCTAAATGAAAAAGGGAAGTGGTTTTTCTGTTGGCTATAATAGAGTTGTTCAGAAACCTCAGTTTCTGAACAACTTCCGCTTAAAAAACAGCAAAATGCGGAGCATTTTGCAAGACTTGTGAGATAACCAACCGGGTTATTGAACAAGTCCAATGACGGTTTTTGCTCAGACAGCGGGAGATTGTAGCGTTGAGCTGACTGCCGATGGTGCAGGGGTACCTATCAATCGCTACCTTGGAAACGCTACAGTGATCATAGTCCCAGCCACAATTGAGGGAATGCCTGTCAGGGAAATTGGGGCAAAAGCTTTTTATGGCATGGGGATAACGAAAAACTTCACGGTGTGGAATTCACTAATTACTTCTGTTACATTACATCAGGGTTGGAAATAATAGGAGATGAAGTTTTTTCAGTGTGTCGTAACCTTACCAATGTAGTTATCCCCAATAGCGTTAAGAGTATTGGAAGGAATGCTTTTGACGGATGTGAAGCCCTCTCCAGTGCGTCCATTCCTAATTCAGTTACCCTCATGGGATCAGCAGTTTTTAAATCTTGTGAAAGACTGGCTACTGTTACTTTGGGAACGGGAATTACCACCATTCCAGAAAGTACATTTTGGGGTTGTAAGAGCCTTGTAACGGTCATCGTTCCCGAAGGTTACAGGGAAATAGGGAGTTTGGCGTTTGCTGGCTGTAATGTTCTAACAGATGTTACTATTCCCGAATCTGTAGTAGCCATCGAATTTGAAAGGTATGAGCATTGGGGGAGCTTTGTGGAGAATCTTGATGTATTAGAGTTGTTCGGAAACCTCAGTTTCCGGACAACTTCCGCTTAAAAAACGATAAAAACGTGGATTTTATGAAGAAATCCACGTTTTTTTGGAGACTTGTTCGAGAACCAACCGGGTTCTCGAACAAGTCCATTCTATAATTGTCCAAGACTGGAGATCGCTACCCAAGCGGCTAGTAGAAAACGGGGCTATACAGGCAGTTTCTAAGTAATGGAGAAAAAAAATGGATAATCTACCTGAACACATTCAAACATTTTGTACGGATCTTTATGAGCAAAGCTGTTATTGTTGGTGTATGATCTATAATGCGTTTTGCTGGAAAAAGGAAATATCTCCAGATATTTATATTCCTGCACAAGACCCCCTAGGA
>JAIRLU010000133.1 GCA_031259215.1 Treponema sp.
ACCCCTAGAAGCACCTGAGCTGCTTCCGCTCGGTTTTCCACCTGATTAAGCACAAACAGGGTAATATTTTTCGCCGGATCGGCGATCACTATTTCGTACTGCATCGGTTTCCTTATTCACCATGGCCGTAAACGGGGAAATATACAAGGGCTTACAATCCAGGGCAAATGCATAGAAGATTGGACTTGTTCGGAAACCTCAGTTTCCGAACAACTCTATTATATTTCGAGTTAGCTTCAAAAGCCAATTGGGTTTCACCCTCATTTTTCATTTACATCCTTTGTTAAAGATTACAGTTTGAACAAGCCGCTCAATCAAAGAAATATACCGGTACATACAGGATCCCTGCTTTGATCCAGGTGATACTTGACAGGTTCCTTCCTTTTTTCCATCATAAAGCAGCTATGAATGATCTGCTCTTTAAGAACCCCGATATGAAAGCCTCGTCGCTTAAAAGATCTTATTTAGAAACCTTAACCACCCATGAATTGATACGATTAGCAGACGGTTTCGGTATTGAGATCCCTCCTGACTTGGAGCGGATATTTATCATTGCTGAAATAATTGATATCACCTCTGACTATGCCCTCAATGAAGTCGATGCAGAGTCCGTTGAAGTCGTTCCCCTTCTTGAAACCGATATTCCTGAACCGGTTCCCTTGCCCAAACAGTACAATATAACCTTCATTGAGGTCCTGATCCGGGATCCCCTCTGGGTCTTTACCTTTTGGGAGATCAAAAGTGCGGATAAAGAAATCTATGAAAAGGCCGGAGATTTTAAGGGGTATCAGCTCAAAGTTTCCCCGGTGGACCCTTCCAAGACTTCCCAAAAGGAAGATTCCTTTACCATCCCGGTGGGCACCACCGATACCGCGTGGTATCTGGGTTTTCCTCCTGGGGGAGGGTGTTTCAAGGTGGAACTGGGTGTACTCCGGGGAGGGGAAGAACTGGTGCTGGCTACTTCTCATACCTTTACCGTGCCTACCTTGTTTACCTCTTCCCAGTCAAAGTATACAAGGGATGGGATTGGTGATGACCTGTATACCCCCCTGGCCCGGCTATCGGGAATTGAGGATTTTCATATACTCCGCAATGAGGATCGCCGTTCCCGTATGAAGTCAATAGGGTAAAAAGTGCGGTTTTTGCTTTTAAGCCTTTTGCCCCAGGTCTGGTTTTTGAAAAAGGCTCATTTTTATTTTTCTAAAGGATAGGTGTATGTCCAAACCTCATGTGATTTCGATTGTCCTCACGGCTCATCTGCCCTTTGTCCGGCATCCAGAGTTGCCCCAGGCCTATGAAGAACGGTGGTTTTTTGAAGCCCTTTCCGAGACCTATCTCCCCTTACTGGAAGTGTTCGACCGGCTTGATGCGGATCACATTCCTTTTAAACTGGGGCTGTCCCTTTCCCCAACCCTCTGTCACATGCTTAGGGATGAATTGCTCATCCAGCGGTATCTGGAATATACCAACAAACAGATCGAATTCGGACTTCAGGAGATGGAGCGGACCCGGGGGCAAGGGGAACTGCAACATCTGGCAAAACGATTTTACGATACGGTAGTGGACCGGCGGATATTATTTACCGAACGCTATGAGGGGAATATCCTTAAAATCTGTGATTATTATCAAAGAAAAGGCCGGCTGGAACTCTTAACGACCGCGGCTACCCATAGTTTCTTACCCTTTTATACCGCCAATAACGAAGCAATTCAGGCGCAATTTGAAGTGGCCCTTACCTCCTATCGCCTCAATTTTGGCAGGTCTCCTCAGGGGTTTTGGCTCCCAGAGCTTGGCTGGGCCCCGGAATTGGAAAAGTATCTGCGGGCCTATAATTTCGCCTATACTTTGGTAGATACCCATGGACTTATCTCGGGCAACCCCAGTGCTGCGAAGGGGAGTTTTTATCCGATCAAAACCCCCCTGGGGATCTTTGTCATGGCCCGGGACTTTTACGCGTATCGGGATATTGCGGATAAGGAGCGGGGGTTTTCCTATGCCGGAGTGTACCGGGATTTGTATGAAGATGTGGGATATGAACTGCCTTCTGAAATGGTAAAGCCCTTTCTCGGATCCAACGGGGGGCGTACCCAAACCGGGTATAAATACCGGGCCTTAGGGGGCCTGGATCGTAAAAAGCAGGTGTATGATCCAAAGAAAGCTTCGGAAAAGGTCAAAGAACAGGTCCGCGCCTTTCTGGATGCCCGGGTTTCCCGGCTAGAGGCGGCATCAGCCTATATGCAAGAGACCGCCATAAGCCTCTGCGCCTACAAGGCCGATACCTTTGGCCGCCTCTGGTATGAGGGGCCTGAATTTTTGGAAACCCTGTTTCGGGAAGGAAGTACCCGGGATGATATTCAGTTTATGATCCCCGCAGAATACCTCTATAAACAGGATATTTCCCACTTTCAGAAGATGGTTCCTGCATTCTCCTCCTCCGGGACCAATGGATACGCTGAAATGTGGCTGGATGCCTCCAATGATTGGATTTATCGCCATACGGTCCGTTCTCTAGAACGGATGATCGAACTGGCGGAACGTTTTCCCAATGAATCAGGGATTAAAGAGCGGGCCTTAAACCAGGCAGCCCGGGAGATCCTCTTGGCGCAAACCTCGGACTGGACGAAGTGTTTGTACAAACAAGAATCGGTGGAGTATGCTCGTAATCAGCTTGAGGGGGCTTTACGGAATTTTACCACCATCTATGAAGCGCTGGGTAGCAATTACATCAGTACCGAATGGCTCACCACTCTGGAACAGCGGCATAATATATTTCCTACGATGAATTACCGGGTTTTTCGACGAAAACGATAGGGCTGTACCGTTAAAGAACCTGAGAGGAAGGGTTGGGGTTCCTAGATCATCGAACTTGTTTCACGGATCTTCATCAAAGGTACATGCTTCCGTATTACGGGGTTTTCAAAAGGTCTGATCTTAAAAAAACATGTAAAGTGAAAGAAAAGACCGATATTTTGGCTGGAACCAGGTATATTGTACAGGGATATTGAAAAATTCTCTTGATTATTCAGAATATATAGCCTATGAATAAAAATAAGCACCTATCAAATCACCATGAGTCGGGTAATACAAGGTGGATTATATTAATTCAGGGAGAAAAACACATGAATTTTGAAAAAGTAAAAAGAATTGCCTCAAAAGCTGGAGAAAAGGGGTTTCAGGTTTCCAAAGAATGGGTGAATAAAGCCGGCGCCAAGGCTCAAGATCTCGGGGAGAAGGGGGTATTGGTTATAGAAATAAAGCAGCTTAAAGGGCAGACCCTTAAGTTGATCGATAGTCTGGGCCTTGAAGCTTACGAAGCTTTAGTTACCCAGAAGGTAGAGCATATCACCAGTGACACCCCCAAGATCAAAGAAATTCTTGCGGAAATCGCTTCAATCAAAAACCTTATTGAGCAAAAAGAAACAGAACTGGAAAATCGGAAGGATCGATGACGGGTCTGCCTGTAATGGGCTTAGGTCTATCCCGTTTTTGGATGTATAAGCGTGGCTACTGCTCGTACCTGCGTATCATGCTTGTAGAAAAACCACGCTTTCTTATCCCCAAGCTGAGCAGTGTTTCTTTCCCTTAGCAGACGTGGGTAGCGGTACAGGATATTCCCTTATGGGACGAGCAGTTTCGTCCAAACAAGGCCTTGATGAAAGTTCCAGCCTCGTGCCGTGCCTCTTTGCGGCTATACCCTACACATTAAGTTGAATACCGAGGCGGTTTCTTGCTTGCGCACCTTAACCGATCCGTTTACCTGCTTCCTCCTTGGGGAAGGGGATAAAATATTCGGAGCATACCATAAAGGGTTCACAGACCCCGCAAACCGCTGCGATCTTCACCCGTTTATCCGCTTCAAAAAAGCCCTGGTCCGTTCCTGCTGGGGATGGTCGATGAGATCTGCTGCGGGGCCTGATTCAATGAAGACCCCTCCGTCCATGAAAATCACCCGGTCAGCTACATCCCGGGCAAAGGCCATTTCATGGGTAACAATAACCATAGTCATCTTTTCCGCTGCCAGCGCCCGGATTACCATGAGGATCTCTCCAGTCAGTTCCGGGTCCAGGGCGCTCGTGGGTTCATCAAAGAACAGGACCTCCGGGTCCAAGGCAAGGGCACGGGCAATGGAAACCCGTTGCTGCTGCCCCCCGGATAAGGCGCAAGGGTAGGCATCGGCTTTTTCCGAGAGCCCCATCTTTTCCAGCAGCTTCCGCGCCCTGGCATCTGCTGCTCGTTTGGTCCGGTGCAGTACGTGAACCTGAGCCTCGGTGATATTCCGCAGAACCGAGAAATGGGGAAACAGGTTGAAGTTCTGAAACACCAGGCCTACCTTGAGGCATACCCGGCGGAGTACCGAGGCCGGAGCATAAACCCCGTCCTTGACCATGACCGAACCGGCCAAGGTGATGCTCCCTTGGTCAATCAATTCCAGATGGGTAATGGCCCTGAGCAGGGTGGACTTCCCTGATCCTGAAGGGCCGATGATGGCAACCACTTCACCTTGGGCTACGGTAAAGGATAGGTGCCGTAATACCGGGAGATCCCCAAAGGATTTAGAAACCCCTGCAACGTTGATTACTTCCATACCGATTCATTCCTTGCGATTATGTATGGTACCCATAGGATACGTTATTCATAATAGGAAAGCTTTTTTTCATACCAGGTGAAGGTCAAAGAAACCCCCCAGTTCATAATGAAATAGAACACTCCCGCGATAAAGATCGGCAGGGTGGAGAATTCTCGGGCAGAGGCATTTTGGGCTGCATGAAACAGCTCTGCCACCCCGATGGTTTGGGCCAGGGCCGTGTCCTTAACCAAGGTGATCACCTCGTTTCCGGTGGCAGGTAAGATCCGCTTAATAACCTGGGGTAAAATGATCCTCCCAAAGGTCTGGGAAGAAGTAAATCCCAGGACCTTGGAGGCTTCATACTGGCCTTTGGCGATGGATTCTATCCCACCGCGGTAGATTTCTGCAAAATACGCCGCATAGTTCAGTACAAAGGCGATGATAACCGCGACAAAACGGTCATAGGACAACACAAACCGGAGAAACTGCCAGAATTCCGGGGAAAGGATGACCCTTCCAAACCGATCATGGAGGGCTTTATAGAGATATTTAGGGGCAAAATAAATAAAGATAAGCTGCAAGATCAGGGGGGTTCCCCGCATGATTAACAGATACCCATTAATGACCCCACGAATCACCTTATGACTCGACATCCGTCCAAATGCCAGGGGCAGCGCCAAGGGCAGGGAAAAAAGCAAGGTGAGCAAAAACACCTCCAGCGAGATTACCGCGCCCTGCAGCATGATGCCCAGCATTTGAACCATGATTACCCCTATTTACCAATAATGGAAATATCCGCTCCGAACCATTGCATCGTAAGACGGCTCACGGTTCCATCTTTGGCCATGGCTTCCAGGGTTTCCCAGACCTTATTCGCCAAGGCCAGATCGCCTTTTCTGAATCCGATACCGAATTCTTCCGGGGCAAGGGTTTCCTCCAAAATACGGAAGTCTTTCCCTGAACGGTTAATATTATCGTTGGCCACTACCAGATCCATGATGATGGCATCCACCCCGCCTACTTCCAGGTCCATCAAAGCAGTCAGGTATTCTTTGTATTCAATCACCTCTTTGAGACTGGCCTTTAAGTCCGCCGCGTCGTTCAAGGCATCCACGGAAGATGAACCTGCCTGAAGCCCTGCGGTTTTTCCTGCGAGATCTTGCAGGGTGGTATAGGCTGCATCGGCTTTGACCACGATCACCTGGGCATTCTTCAAATAGGGCTTCGTGAAGGTAAGGGCAGCCTTTCGCTCTTCGGTGATGGTAAATCCATTCCAAATACAATCAATTTCCCCGGTATTCAGCTCCTGTTCCTTGGCATTCCAGTCAATAGGCTGGAGTACCAGCTCTATTCCCAGCCGAGAAGCAACTTCCTTGGCCATATCCACATCGTACCCAACGATTTCATTGGATTCATTGCGGAACCCCATAGGGGGGAAGGAATCATCCAGACCTAGGATCAATTTCTTCTTGGCCAGTACATTTTGGAGGGAAGCATCCTGCTTAGGGGCCTCCTGCTGAGTACCCTTTGAGGTCGGCGCCTCCTTCTTGGCGCCGGCAAATACACTGTTGAACGCACACAACGCGCAAAACCCGAACATAATCACTCGTTTCATCATTCTCGCTCCTTAGAATAAGGTTTCATAGGGGTGTATCGAAGAGGATCCCCATGAAACCTAGGGAAGTATATCTTTTTCTATCCATAACATCAATAAGGAAAAAAGGTTGCGGTGATCCTAAGACCAGGACAGGGGTGCGACCTGCATCAAGGTTGGTGCAAACCTGCGCCAAGGCGGGGATGTGAGATCTTCATCAGAGAAGCACTCGGGTAGGGTCATGTGCTCCTTTAGTAAGGAATTACCAAAAATGCCTTTACCCACAAAGAAACACAGAATCGAGCCTTTTATGTACCCCATTAGGGGCCTTACCGAGAGTAGTTTTATTAGTCTGGGCATGGTATAATGGCAGTATGATACATTTTGTGAAAAAGATAGGGTGTGCTTTAATTCCGGTGTTATTCGTCGTATCCTGTGTAAGTCAGGCGCCTAAGAAGCGTACTATGATCGCAGAT
>JAIRLU010000165.1 GCA_031259215.1 Treponema sp.
GGGATGTTTGTTGAAACCACGGTCATTGCCCTGCTCCTTACCCCCATATTGCTGCCGGTGATCACCTCCGTGGGTATTGATCCGGTGCAATTCGGTCTGATTATGATGACCGTGGTTACTATGGGGATCATGACCCCTCCAGTGGGTATTGCCTTATACACTACCTCCAGTATCATGGGGTGTAAACCTGAAGAAACTGCCCGGGAAGCGGTTCCGTTTATTATAGCGGTGATTATGGTGATCATTCTGTGTATCCTTTGGAAGGATCTGGTGCTCTTTATTCCCAATCTTATCTTTGGAAAATAAGGGGAAGGGACGAGGTATGGAGGGGAGGGGTTCGCCCCTTCATACCTTCCTAAACCGGTTTTTCATGCTTTTCAAACAGTGTTAGCGCCTCGGCTTTAAAATTCCTTGGGGTACGCTCTTTGTCTCTCTTTCCCATGGTTTTCTCCTCTTCCATTGGACTTGTTCGAGAACCCCGTTGGTTCTCGAACAAGTCTCCAAAAAACGTGGATTTCTTCATAAAATCCACGTTTTTTATCGTTTTTTAAGCGGAACTTGTTCGGAAACTGAGGTTTCCGAACAACTCTAATGATTACTTATGTTACGTTATTTTTTGGAAATGCCTTACATCACGGAACTTATACCATTCATCGCCCAACCGCCTGCACGATATTTCCGGTCAAGATAACCGAAAAATCCACCAGGAAGTATTCTTGCTTGATTGACAGTTACAGTTTGTGGCTCTTTTGAGTTTGTTTACCACCAGGCCCGGTAATCCTTCCTGGCCATATACGGTTGTAATGAAAATGAAGGAACCAAAAACAAATGCAAAAGGTTTATACTTTTTCATAAACCTCCCTCTTAGAAATTTCAGGCGGGCTGGGCTAACCAAGAACCCGCCGTACTAGGGCCCTTCAACTGTTTTTCTTTTCTATCCGTTCCACTTCTACTTCAGATCGTTGGAATTTCTTGTCAACCTCTCCATATATTATGACGATATCATTGGGGCCTACTTCCAACCCATTCCATACATCATGATCTATTTCAAGGGTTATTGTGTCCGATCCATCGTTAAATAGGTATTTCTCATTTCCAAGATAGCTCTCGATTTTCCCTTCCATTACCACATCGGTATCATGGGGCATATTTTTTACTTCACTTGCTTTGCTCACATTGATCGATGATGGCCCGGTGTAGCCTCCTCCCTTCCAGCCTTCTGCCCCAATAACGCAAACAAACGCCGTCAACATAAGAATCGCAAACACAAAAATCTTTTTCATTTTTTCTCCCTGTAGTTTAACCTCATTACGGAGGATTATTTTAGCAGTCTCAGGTGAGACTGTCAGTTACTGTATATTGGACTTGTTCAAGAACCCGGTTGGTTCTCGAACAACTCTATTAAAATTTTACTCTTCATTTTTACTTTTTTCTGATGACAAACTATTAAGTAGCATAAAGAGATTTTCGATTAAAATATCAAAACTTGCTTCAACATTTATATCGTTTTTGAAAAATCCCGCAGTCTCAAGGTTGACAAATCCGTGCAAGCTGCTTCTGAAACAACGGGTAAAATGTACCTTCGTTTCATAATCCAATAAGTACGGTTCAAGCACCTGATGAAGAATTCGGACAACTGATTGTTCCGCTTCTCCAATTCTTTTGTCTTCAATATTTGTGGAGTTAATGAAAGCTCTGTATAACTCCGGGTGTGTTGACCCAAAACAACGATAAGCACAGGCGATTTTCCGTAAGGCTTCTTCGCGGGAATATCCTACCGCGGTATCACGTATAGCCGTTTCCATCTTTTCAAGGGCGTAGCGGGCCAAGTGGAGTCTTGCTTCATCAATACCGCTGATATGATTATATAAGGAAGCGGGTTTCACGTTGAGCGAAGACGCCAATGCTTGCACCGTTAGTTGGGAAACCCCCTTTTCCTCCGCAATCCTTACGGCGGCTGCCAATACGGCATTGCTTGTCAATCCTCGTTTTTTGGTTCCATATTTCTCCAAGACTAATATAATTCAATATAAACTAAATATATTAGTTTGTCAAGCGTTTGCCGATTCTTTTTCTGCAGGTTGCAGATTTGTCCCATTTATTGACCGTTTTGATGGGTCTATCTGTGGGGCATGGAACATGAAAACAGGGTAATGGATACCCTTCTGCAGTGGAAACCGTTATGAAAAAGTGCGGCGACCAGATTACCAACGACATAGTCCGGCTGCGGGGAACCCGGTTTGTAACAACCACAGAGGCGGAACAGGGGAAGCGTTTAAGTGAACCGCGATTACCGAGGAAGGGCAAGACAAGCATCTGGATCAGAAACGTATGCGGGATGGGCCGAGGGCAAGGCGCTGGTACCGTGAAAGAAACTGTCAAACTCCGGGCAGAATGGAAAAACTGAGAAGAATTCGACGAGTGGTTTAGAACTAATCCAGATGCTGTCCGTGTCGTGGCCGAAGCGGAGATTGCTGAAAGCAAGGGGGCACCCCAGAGGGAGCCCCTGATCCGTACTCGTCTTAGCCCTTGCCCTGCCAAAAAACGCAATACCTGAATCAAAACTTTTTTGACCCCCTACCCAGCATCGTTTCTTATTTCCTCGTCAGTGAAATCGGAACGTCCTTTTGTCCATAATATCCATGGACAAATCTTTAAATTCTGGCCCCTTGCAAAAATCCGACTCATTCCCTTAAAAGAAGAACCGGTGGGGGGCTTGTAAAAAAAGCTCCCCAAGGTACTTCAGGCAGAGTGGATCCCATTAAGGTTAAAACAGCGCAGGGTATAATCCCTTGGCAAGTTTCTCTACCGTATAAGCAAGACGGTTTCCCGGTAAAACACTTTCCAACTCAATAATCACAAAGCGGTTGTTCTTTACCGCATCGAGTTGGGCGAGCATGTCATTGCCTTTGATTTCAGCCATTTTTACCTCTACCGAAGGAGTATCGTAGTCATGAATAATGATGACTTGCGGATTACGGGCAAGGACCTCTTCATAACTCACCGTAATCCAGGCCTTTTCTGTAAGATTGTCAAAAATATTCCTGCCTCCAGCTTGACCTATCAACAGGGTTTCAAAGTTACTGCCGCTACAAGTAAACACCCCGTCGTTTCCGCTGTCGTATACGAGGACGCTCACCGGAGCCTGTCCGGCAATTTTATCTTGTACCGCCTTGATTCGGGTCTGCTGATCCGTAATATACGCCGCGGCTCGTGTTTCAATCCCGAAGATTTTACCGATGTCCCGGATTTCCTGGTAGGTCTGCTCCACAGTTTGAGCTGCATTCATGTAGACCGTGATACCGTACCCTGCAAGCTCCTCCACATCAAGCCCATCACCGCCAAATTCCCAATCAATACCGTAAATAAAATCCGCACCGCTGGAAATAACCGCTTCCCGGGTGGCAGAACCGTAATTGAGTTCAGGGATTTTTTGGTATGCCTGGACATATTCCGGTAAAGGCCCGCGGCTATGGTTTTTGAGGCTGTTTCCCACAATATAATCCACCAACCCCAGGGCAACCAAGGTTTCCGTACAGTTAGGCCCCAGGGTCAGTACCTGTTTGGGGAGGGCCTTGATGGTAACCGTGCGCCCGTAATTAGTAAAGGTAAGGGGTGTATAGGTTGACGCCGGGTTTTGGGTCGACCCTGAGGTTTGAGGCCTTCCGCCGGCGTTGAGATACGGTGTTATACCCAAAGCAAGGAGTAGCCCAAGACTAAGGGGTAAAACACGACTGAACAAAAAGTACTGTTTCATACTTCCTCCATAAAAATACATGAAAAATATTGTTTCGGGGGCCCCTTAAAGGAATCCCGAAATTTCCTATTTTACACCTCTGTTGCTGCAGGGATGTAGGTAATCGAGACCTTACGGGTTAAAGGATGCACTGCGGTATCACACCGGACTCCATAAATGGCGCGGATCGTTTCCGGAGTCAGTACGGTTTCCGGGGTTCCCTGCATCACCACTTTTCCTGCTTGCAGTACATACAAGCGGTCACAGTACAGAGCGGCCATGTTGAGATCATGGATAGCGGATAACACCGTTACCCCCAGACGTTTAACAAAATCAAAAATCTGGAGTTGATAGCTAATATCCAGGTGATTGGTAGGTTCATCCAAGAGGAGAAAATCCGTTTCCTGGGCAATGACCCGGGCAATGAGGACCCGCTGTTTTTCTCCTCCTGAAAGATGCTGGTAATTACGCTTTGCCATATCCGCCATACCCAGATGTTCCAGGGCATGATGGATGATGTACTTGTCTTCTTTGGTATCCGGGTCAAAGAGTTTTTTGTGAGGGCTCCTGCCCATGGCAACGATTTCCTCAACCAGGAAATCAAAGGGGACTTCGTTTTCTTGACCCACGACCCCCAGCTTCTTTGCCCCTTCACGATAGCTGAGCCGGAACAGGTCCAATCCGTCAATCCGGACCGAACCGCTATCCGGCGTAAGGGCCCGGTAGAGATTTTTAAGAACCGTGGATTTACCACTTCCGTTAGGCCCGATAAGGCCGACAAATTCTCCCTTCTGTACGGTGAGGTGAATATGGTCAATGGTTTTGCTATCGGTATAGGAGAAGCTTAACTGTTCAATCTGTAATCGTGTTTCTGCCATTAGGGGTTCCTTGTTTTTCGTTTGAGGAGGAAGATGAATAGGGGCCCTCCGATGATCGCGGTGAGAATACCCACAGGAAGTTCCTCTGGAGCGAGGAGCATCCGGGCCGCCACATCGACCCATACCACCAGAATACCTCCCAGGAGGGCCGCGATGGGCAGGACCTTCCGGTGATCCGCCCCCACCAAAAGCCGGGTGAAGTGGGGTACCATAAGACCCACAAAGCCGATGGTTCCGCTTACCGCAATGGTTACCCCTGCCATGAGGGATGCCACCAGGACGAGCATCTTTTGGATCCTGCGGATATTGATTCCCAAGGCGCCTGCGCTTTCATCTCCCAGGAGGAGCAGATTCAAGGCCCGATAATGGATCATCAGGACCGTTATACACAAAAGCAGTACTACCAAGGGCAAGGTAAGATAGGCCCATTTCGCCCCCGCAAGGCTTCCAGACATCCAGAAGGTGGCGTTGTGGAGACCCAAGGCATTCGGGGCGCTTAAGGTGATGATCCGGGTGATACCGTCCATGATCATGGAAATAGCCACCCCGGACAATAAGAGCTGGGTAATGTTGATCCGTCCCCGGATCCGGGAAATGACGTATACAAAGATGATGGTAATTGCGGAGCCGATAAAGGCACTTATGGAAAGGGAATACCGACCCAAAAAAGAGAAGACCCCGAAGAGCATACCCAGGGTTGCTGCAGCAGCGGCCCCAGAAGATACCCCCAAGATAAAGGGATCCGCAAGCTGATTGCGTACCAGGGCCTGCATGGTTACGCCGGTAACGGCTAGGGAAGCCCCCACGATCATGCCCAAGAGTACCCGGGGGAGCCTAAGCCCGCGGACGATATTTTCTTCGAGCTGAGTCCAGGTATGGCCGAAAATATCTGTTATACCCGGTATATAGCCTAGAATGATCTTGGCAACTGTTCCAGGATGGACCCGGACCGGACCAAATCCAACGCCCAAGAGGAGGGAAACTAAGGCCACGGCAACCAAAGCGCTTACCATCATGCCCATAGACGGCCGTTCCCGAGGAAACAGCCTTTTTATCAATACCCGCACCTGTTCCTTACTATTGTTGTATGCCCCAAGGATAAGGGAAGTATATGTCCTTCCCGCACCCGTGGTGCGTCAGAGTTCATCTCTGGTCTATCTCTTCATGGGATTTCTGATTGTTCGCTACAATATGAACCTGCCGACCATCATGGGAAACAGGGGATCCAAGAAAATGGGGCTTCAGCCGTAATGTTTATTTTACGGGGAAAAGGTTCGTTCTGTCAAGGGGCTTCCCATTGCTTCATAGTATTCCGGCGGGGGGATCATTTTTTTCTGTTGTTCCTGGGAAGTCTTCACCGGTTGAGCATATTTTTTAGTATGAACAGGCCCTAGTACCTGGCTTAGACTAAAACCCCTGTCATTCAAAAAACACGAACCCCACGAACCAGCACGAACGGAACAGGGCACCCTGCAGGGATCTGGTTGTTTCATCTTGAGCGGTTTATTC
>JAIRLU010000108.1 GCA_031259215.1 Treponema sp.
GCGAAGGAGGAGGATCTGGCGAACTCGGAAATCGCCACGCGCAGCCCCTTTACGCTCACCTTTACCGGGGACAGGCGGGGGGAAAAAGTGTTCTTCTGCCTGCGCTGGGAGAACGGCACGGGAAAGAAGGGGCCGTGGAGCGCGGTGGCAAGCGCGATTATACCGTAGGGATAGTTGGAGAAATTATGAAACAAAGACATTTGTTTAACGCGGCGCTTTTCGCTCTGACGGCGTTTTTTTCCTGCGCGACCACGGGCGGCGGCGGCGGGCTGACCCTGGAGCAAGGAATCGCGCAGATAGCGCGGGACATCGAGGCGGGGCTGCCCGCCGGAACCCGTATCGCGGCGGTAAACTTTGAGTCCCCCTCGGCGTGGTTTAGCGACTATGTGCTTGGAGAATTGCAGGGCGTTTTCGTAAACAACAAAAGACTGGTTGTTATCGAGCGTTCCAACCTGGAAATATTGCGGGACGAGCAGAACTTCCAGATGTCCGGGGAGGTGAGCGACGAGAGCGCGGCGTCCTTGGGCAAGTTTATTGGAGCGCCGGCGCTCATCACCGGAAGCCTGACGGATATAGGCGGGGGGAGCTACCGTTTCCGTTTTAACGCGATAGACGTGGAGACGGCGGTGCGGAAGCTGTCGCCCGCCGTAACCATAGAGCGGGATACCACGATAGCGTTCATGCTGCTCGCCGAAACCGCCCCGCCGCCCGCGCGGGTTCCGGCCAGGCCCGACCCGGCGCTGGCAACCGCGTACTTTAACGCGGGCTTCGCGCATTACGAGGCGAAGCGCTACACGGAGGCGGTCGCAGAATTTACCCGCGCGCTTGAGGTTAAAAAAGACGACGCGGCTTCACTGTATTACCGGGTGTATTCGTATTACTACCTTAAAGACTATGACCGAAGCATTGCGGACGTGAGCCGCATGATACAACTGGAACTGCGGAATGCGGATCATTATCTTCTGCGGAGCGCCGCCTACGTGTACAAAGGGGAGTATGACCGCGCCATTGCAGACTGCACCGAGGCGATACGCCTCAACCCCAATCTCGCCAACGCGTACTATAACCGGGGTCTCGCCTACGGGAATAAAGGGGAGCATGACCGCGCCATTGCAGACTACACCGAGGCGATACGCCTCAACCCCAATCTCGCCGAGGCGTACATTGGCCGGGGTGTCACTTACTGTTATAAAGGAAATTACTCTCGCGCCCGTGCGGATTGGGAGAAGGTGTTACAGATCGATCCCAATAACGCCAGTGCGCGGAATATGCTTGAACAATTGCGGAAAGATGGGTATTGAAAGGAGGTGATAGGGTAGAAGAATAACACAACACCCGTTCCAGCGGCTGGTTGATAGGCGGCCAACTGTAACGGAACGGCGGAACGGCGAATGTCCCGTGAGGCATTCATGGGCGTCCCACCGCAAGAGAGCGGCGGGACAGAAAACGTCAGCCGTGGGACTTAGCCGTAGGCGGTTCGCGGCGGCGTAAGGCGGGGGCTTTCAATTGGAGAAAGAATCATGAAACAAAAATAGCGTTGTTCAGAAACCTCAGTTTCTGAACAACTTCCGCTTAAAAAACAGCAAAATGCAGAGCATTTTGCAAGACTTGCAAGCTAACCGCAGGTTGGCAGATAACCAACCGGGTTATTGAACAAGTCCAATGAAGGCTCGACAAGATTAAATCCTTTGCCCGAAGGGAGCGAACCTCATCACGGTAAATACCGCCTCCACGGCAGGCCGTCCCTAAGACCCCATAGAGATAAACCGGTCGCACAATTTTTCCGCCAAGGGCCGGTCATGGGTAACTACTAATATACCGATGCCCCGCCGACTGGTTTCCGCAAGGAGCGCCGTCCATATCTGGGCCTGGGTTATAGGATCAAACATGGCGCTGATTTCATCGGCGATGATGAACCGGGTCTTCGGTCCCAAGGCCCGGGCTATGCAAAAACGCTGGAGTTCACCCCCGGACAGTTCCCGGGGATACCGGTTTAACCAGGCCGGTTCAATACCGAGTCCGGCACGCATGGTTTCGTCCACCCTAAAGCCTTCATGCAAAATATCCTTCATCTTGAATCGGGGATTTACTGCCTTTTCCGGGTGTTGGAAGATGAGCTGCACCGGACGATACCCACAAGCGCCAAAAGCCGCACCCTCTAGGCGTACCGTACCCTCAAGGGGTTTTTCATAACCTGCAAGGAGTTTTGCCAGGGTTGATTTACCGGTTCCGCTGTCCCCCAAAAGAGCGGTGATGCTTCCGCTTTCAATACAGAGATTATAATTCCTGAATATCCAGGGCCCTTGGCCGTATCGAAAGCCCAGATTGGTTGCCTCAAGCCGCATGAATGCACCGTACCTTTCCGTCTCGTAGATCCCGCATCGGGATTGGATGCAGACATTCCTCGGTAGCTATGGTACAGCGGGGAAAGAAGGGGCATTGTTCCGTAACCGTACCCGCGTAGGGCTGAAAACCCGGCAGAGGCTTAAAACCGTTTTGCGGCAAGGCATGCCACAAGGCCCGGGTATAGGGATGCCGAAGGAGTTTTCCTCCATCCTCAAAATCCTGACGCAGCGCGGTCTCTAGGGTAAGGCCGGCATAAAAAATGGAAATCCTATCAGACACCTCCAAAGCCAGGGTTAGATCGTGGGTAATCAGCATCACCCCACAGCCCATGTCGGCTAATTCCCGCAGGTGGGCCAAGGCTTCTTTTGCCAGGGCCTCGGAAAGTCCTGGGGTCGGCTCATCGGCGATGACCAGTTTTGCCCCAGCGATCACCGCAGCACTGACCAGGATCCGCCGCGCCATACCCCCTGAAAGTTCAAAAGGATATTTGTCCATGACGCTGGCCGGCAGCTTATACCGCCGGAAAACCGCTTCTACTTCCGCAGCATCGTGCCTAAGCCCCATGACCTGCTTCCCCACTTTCATGGTCGGATCCAGATAGGTAACGGACTGAGGAATCAGCGCAATCTCCCTGCCCCGGAGCTTTTCCAGCGCCTCTTTCGTAAGCGGGTGTCCTTGATAGTACAATTCACCGGATAGATGGGCATTAGCGGGAAGGATGCCCAGAACCGCGTGGGCGAGGAGACTCTTCCCTGAACCGGATGAGCCTATGATCGAGACGAGTTCCCCTGCCTGTATGTCCACATCCAGGGAATGGATCACTTCCAGATCCCGCTGTTCAAGCCCCTTACCGTATAAGCTAAAACGCAGTGAAAAATGCGTAATCTGCAACATCCCAGGTTCCTCCCTTAGTTTCATATCCCCAGGGTCCTCACGATTGTGCGGTTCCCGGATTCAAAAGCAGACGAAGATTCTCCCCTATGGCATCAAAGAGCAGGACCACCACCAGCAGACATAACCCAGGAAACACTGCCAGCCACCACATACCTGCACTGAGGTAGCGCATAGACTCAGACAGGATCACCCCGATGGCGGGTTGTTCCGGGGAAAGGCCAAAACCAAGAAAGGTAATCGACGCTTCATGCAGGATCGCATGGGGAAACATCAACACCAAGCCCACGATAAACTGGGGTACGATATGAGGCACCATGTGCCTACCCGCTATCCACAAGGGCCCCTTGCCTAAGGCCTTAGCCGCGGCTATATACGGCTGGGTTTTCAAGGCCAACACCTCCGCACGGATCACCCGGGTAAGGCTGGTCCAGTGGGTGGCTGCCACGCCTATGAGGACCCCGAAAAGCCCCTTACCCACGACAATGGAGATCAGTATCAGCAGGATGAGATGGGGGATGCTGAGAAACAGATCCACCAGCCGGCTTATCACCGCATCGGTTTTACGGCCTAAGACCGCCGCGGCTATACCGAGGATCATCGCCATAACCGTGCTCACCGCAGATGCGGTAACCCCCACCACGATGCTGGTGGTAAGCCCTTTGATGGTCCTTGCGAACATATCCCGGCCAAGCCAGTCTGTACCGAACAGATAGGCTCGTGAAGGGGCCCGGTTTTTTGCCTGAAAATGCACCTCCCACGAAGCAGGATCCATAAGCATCCCTGAGATGAAGATCCCCAGTACCAGGATCGAAGCAGCACAGAGTACTCCCAAGGTACGGAAGCGAAGGGAAATCGGGATCGGTTTCCTGATTTCCTTGGTTAGGATCTTATCCATCATGGTTCCTTTGAATTTCAGGATTTAAGCGATGGTACAGCCCATCGGCAATCGTGTTACCTATAAACACAAATAACGCGGAGAACAGGGTTATCCCCAAAAGCAGGGGAATATCGCTCTGCATTCCTGCCTGTACAATAGTTCGGCCCAATCCCGGATAGGCAAAGACCTGTTCCGCCAGCACCGAACCGCCGAAAAGCTCGGAAAAAGACAAAAACTGCAACGTCAAGGCCGGAAGGGCGATATTCCGCAGCCCGTGTCGGCGGATGATAGTCCATTTGGGTTCACCCCGGGTAATCGCGTACAAAACATAATCCGATTCCAATACCTCTGCCAGTTTCTGTCGGGTTTGCATGGCGATTGAAGACACTCCGGTCAGGGAGAGGGCAAGGCACGGTAAAACCAGATGATGCAGCCGCTCCCAAAGACGTACCTCTGTATTGAGCTTACCCGCAGGAGCGGCAAGTCCCAGCGGAAAAAGCGGGAAGGTAACCGCCAACAGGATCATGAGTATCAAAGCCAGCCAGAACACCGGTGCGCTCGAAAGCAGCAGACACCACGTCTTGATCACCCGATCAGGCCATTTACCATGATACGCCCCTGCAAGCACTCCCAACAAAAAACCCAGCACCCCGGAAAACAGCCAAGCCGAACCCATCAAGGCTAAGGAAGCCAGGGCGCGCTGGCCAATGACGGTGAGTACAGGCTGCCTGAAGATGATCGATACCCCCAAGTCCCCGCGGCAGATCGCGGAGAACCATTTAAGAAACTGGGTAAGAGGGGGCTGATCCAATCCCCAACGCTCCGCAATAAGGGAGCGCTGCTCTATGCTCACCGAAGCATCCGCACCGATATAGGCTTGGACCGGATCAATAGGGGAAAGCCGTATCAAGGTGAACGCGGCAATACTAACGGCCACAAAGAGGATGGCCGCCTTTAGGATAAAGCGAGCCCCCTCCCGGACGGCTCCAACTAGTTGGATAATTTCCATTCTTTAATATTTGAAATAATGGGGAATCCGTGTCCATGAGGATGGATCCGCTGATTGCCCGTATCAAGCCCTTCCCGGACGTAATAGAGGTGATCGATATCCGCTATCCAGCACCAGGTGGCATCCCCCAAGTTGGAAAACCCGGTTTTCCCGTCCCATTGGGCGAGTTTCCAGTTGGCCAGCGCCTCTTCGGTAGTCAAGGCAGCCATAGCAGCATCCATATAAGCATCCACCACGGGGTTAACCATATTGGTGATATTGTCATATCCCGTGGTAGCCCTTCTTCCGTAATAGAGATTATAGATTTCCATAGGGCTATGAGCTCCCCACCCAAACACCACGGGCGTAGCATACATCCGTTTGCCCAGGTCGTCCCAGCTGAGGCCCTGGGGCTTTACTTCAATCCCCAGGGCCTTGGCCTGTTGGGCAAACCCCAGGGCGATTGCTTGGCGTACTCCATCTTGAGCCGGGTATATCAGATCAAAACTCGCCCGCACCCCCGCTTTCTCCCGAATACCATCCTGGTCCAGGTCGATCCAGCCCGCAGCTTCCAGGGCGGCTTTTTGACCGCTCAGGTCCCCGTCTTGGATGGTAGTTTGGGGGTTCCACCAAGGTAGGCCGTCACAGACAGAATCAGCACGCCTGCCGTAGCCATTCAGCGCGTCTTTGATGATAGCGGTACGGTCAATGCCGTAAATCAGGGCCTTACGGATGACGATATCACTGGTAACATCGTTCCCCACCGGCAGTTTATCCGGGCTGAAGGTTCCGGATGTGGTCGCAGGCAGGCTTATCCCTCGATTATCCACGCTGATACACCGGAGGACCTTATAGCCTTGTATGTCCCGAACCAGGGAAGGTATGGTCATGGCCACATCCACCTGACCAGACTGGACTGCGGCAAAAGCCGCGTCCGTATCGTAGAATAAGAGGGTCAAACGTTCAAACGCGGGTTTTTGACCGTAATAGCGATTGTTCCGTTCCACAATCAACTGCTGCCCTTTGTCCCACTGGACGAACTGGTATGGGCCCGAACCAATAGGATGCTGCCCGTAATTGGGGGAATAGGCGTGCTGGGGTACGATCCCCAGGGACACCGCAATATAAGGGAAGGCCGACATGGGGGCGTTCATAACAAACTCAACCGTCCTCTGGTCAAGGGCCCGGGCTTCCTGCAGCCGGGTAAGGTCAATTTCACTCCCAGACTCCTTGGTGGTGTTGAAGGTAAAAGCCACATCTGCGGCGCTTACCGGTTTTCCATCGGTGAATTGGGCATCCTCCCGTATATGGAAGGTCCACCGCAGCCCATCGGGGCTCACCGAATAATCAGTGGCTAAATCCGGGACAATACGCATGTCCTTATCAAATTCGAGCAGGGTACTCTGAAACAAGGGTGAACCATAGCGGCCCCAGCCGGTACAAGGATCAAAACCCTCATCAGGTTCTCCACCGATAGCCAGGGTCAAGGTAGTTTGGGGTTTTTGGGTTTCCTTAGAACCCCTGGCATAGAGCAAGGCCGCCGCAATCATCCCCACCGCAGCGATCATAAGCATTTTCTTCATATCTTTCTCCTCAAAATATTCACCTGTTCCAAGAACAGACAAAAACAGACTAGGCCCTATTGAGCCCTATGCTTCATGCATACAATCAAAATGAAGGGATTTCGTTTTTCAAAACAGGACGTATCCGGCAGGATAAGACAAAAGGGTATTCATTACTCTTTGTTTATACTCTATCAATCCATTACCCCCTGTGTCAAGCCCCCGGGTTGGCTCATTGAAAAGGTTACCCAAATAGTATGAACAACAGGTGGATAACGGAAAAGCCGGTAGACGCGGGTACTGTGAAAGGGCGGGCAGCCTGTGGGAGAGCGGGGTGGAAGATAGAGAACGAGCATAATATGGGTTTGGTGGTGCTCTCCAAAGTATGATAGGGGAAAAAATATTTCAAGGGCTCACCAAAAGACGACTTGACCGGATTGTTG
>JAIRLU010000116.1 GCA_031259215.1 Treponema sp.
CCATTGACAAATATATATAATGTGTATATTATATAAAATAGGAAATTGTATAAATATTATACTATTAATAATTTTACACAATCTTTTATGGAGAAGAATAATTATGGTTAAGAAATTAATTCAACATGGAAATAGTGCCGTCCTTGTAATTGATAAACCTATAATGGAAATGTTGCATATAACTATGAAACATTTTTTGAAATAAGTACCGATGGTAAAATATCATTTTATCACCTCAAAATACGGTTACTCAAGAAAACAATATTCTCGAATCGTTACAAAGAATTAATAAAAAATATGGTAATGTTTTGAAAAGACTTGGTGAATAGATGATACATTTTTTGACATTATCTGAAGTGGTATTAATATTGAAAGTTCAAATAAGAAATTATGGTGGAATATATGGAGTTAGAGATATAAATTTATTAAGTTTTGCATTGTATATGCCCCAATCAGATTTTGATGGACAATATTTACATAAAACCATTCCAGCGATGATATATGAAAAACATTCAAAGTAGAAATAATTGTGAAAGCAGTACATCGCATAACAGGTCTGTATGGGTTCCGCCCCCTTCGGTCGATCCAGGGTTCCGGTCGGCTAGGTCATTCCGCTATGCGTCCCAGCTTCGCGGGGAAACATTCCCGCGCCTCCCTCTACCCACATTTTTGCAGCCCTGGTCGCGCTTTCTATGGAAGCGATGCTTCGGACTAGCCGCCGCCAAGCCCTTATTTGGGCTGCCAAAACGTTGTCGAACCATAGGTTCGCTACAGCCGGGAACGATACATGAGCATTACCTCGCGTAATTGCAGACTAACGTCCGGCGGACTTTTTGCTTTTTGTCGAACTCACGTTACCTATGTTTCCATGATAGCGGGTGAGGATAAGCCCTGGTCAGTACAAATGAGTTTAAAAGGTATATACTAAAATAGGAGGTATGTACATGAAAAAAATGGTTCTTTTATTAAGCGGGCTGGTGTTTTCCGCAGCATTGGCTGGGGCTCAAGACGCCGCATCATTAGTGCAGGATTCCCGGAACCGTATCAAGGCGGATACGATTTCCACCCGATCCCGGATGATCCTTACTGCCAAGGATGGTTCTACCAGTGAACGCCAGATAGATCAGTATTCCAAGGACGGTCCCAAAGGGACCCGTACGCTTATCCAGTTCCAGCGTCCTGCAGGGGTGGCCGGTACCCGGTTCCTGACCATGGAGAACCCCGGAAGCGCAGACGACCGCTGGATCTTCCTCCCTTCTTTGGGGAAGGTACGCCGGATCGCCGCATCTGAAGGTTCAGGCAGCTTCATGGGTACAGACTTGTCTTACGATGATATTTCCTCAACGGATCGGGATGTGGGCCTGGATACCCATACGTTGGTACGGGAAGAAGTCCTCAAGGGGAACCCCTGCTATGTGATTGAATCGGTACCCCGGGACCGGTCTTATCAGTATTCCCGGATGGTACAATGGATAGACCAGCGTACTAAGGTGAACCACCAAATTGAACTCTATGATCGGCGGGGAACCTTGGTGAAGGTTCTGGAAATCCTGGAACTCAAGGAGGTACAGGGCAGGCTCAGTCCCATGGTAACGAAGATGCGGACCCTTGCTACCGGGACTTCCACTACTATCTATGCGGATATTCTCAAGTACGACGATCCCATTCCTGAGGGGGTCTTCACGACGAAATTCCTTGAAACCGGGAGGCCTTAGAAAAAATGAACCGGTTTAAGATAAACTTGGCCCGCCTCATGGTGGCAGGATTATGGCTGTTCATCCCCTGGTGGTTTTTGACTGCCCAGGAGGATGGGGATTTTGGGTTCGGCTTTGAGGACGAGCCGAGCAGCGCGGTGGCGGCGGCTTCGGGGCCTCGGGTGCAGGTTTCTGGGGAAATAGGGGCCCAGCTTTTGGGGTTTGGGGATGATTTTTCTTCGGAGGAGCGGCTCAAGAAGGCTTCTTTGGGGGATATTTTTTCCGGTACCCTCAAGTTCTCTGGGACTGCTTTTAATGCCGATGGGGTGATAAACCTGAAACTTTTCCCGGTATGGGACGGTTCCTCCCCGGTAAGCATCGACGAGGCGTACCTCCGGGTCTATTTCGGTAAACTTGCCATCGAAGGAGGACTGCGGAAGCTCACCTGGGGTAAGGCCGATAGCTTTGGCCCTCTGGATGTGGTGAATCCTCTGGACTATTCGGATCTCAGTACCATGACCGATCTTTCGGATATAAAAATAGCCCGTCCCCTGTTCCATCTCTCCTACAGCCTGGGAGCGTTTTCCAAGCTGGAAGGGGTCTTTATCCCTAGTTTTGCGGGACACCGCTTTGCCCAGGATGGCCGCTGGGCGCCGGCTCAGGTTACCGAGTATACAGACAGGATTGCAAGCAGTATAGCCACTGCCCTCGCGGGTATCTCCCAGCTTCCACCAGCCATACTAGCCGGTATACATGCTGATTTGCAAAACCCCGAGGGTATACCAAAGATACAAAAGTATTATGCAGATATGGATATGTCCTCGTTATATCCTCTTACTACTGGTTTGGAATATGCCCAGGGGGGCTTGCGTTTCACCACCACCGTGGGTTCATCGG
>JAIRLU010000248.1 GCA_031259215.1 Treponema sp.
CTTATTTTTATATCCTGTTTCATAAGCCCTATCCAAAGATTACCACGGTTTTTGGTGAAAGTAATCCGGTAACAAGCAGAAAAAGCGCCGAATGCATCCTGCCGGTAGGCTTCTGTTAAGCCTTACGTATACTCTTCCAAAGGAAGTATATCCTCTTGGGAAGGCTTTGGTAAGGACCGCCGGATATTCAAACCCGATTCCCTCTTGGGAGCGGTAAGTTCCATCATAAGGTCCGAACAGGTTTTTTCCACTTCCCCGGCGAATTTATCTACAATATGGGTAAAGAGTGAATGAGCCACCATGGCGATCAGGGCGATAATAAGGCCAAACACCGTGGTAATCAATGCCTCATAGATACCGTTTGCCACAATCTGGGCGTTCACGTCGGTGGCTTCTGCGATAGATTTAAAGGCGCCGATCATCCCGGAAACGGTTCCCAGGAACCCTGTGAGGGGCGAGAGGGAACCCAGAGCCGTAAGAAAATTGAAGCCGTTTTCCAAGGAGTTGATACAACTCATGGCTTCCGCTTCGATGGCTTTTTCTATCTGATGTTCCGGCAGTTCTGCCCGGTTTACCAGGGTGAGTAGGATCCTCGCTCCTATCCGGCGTTTAGTCAGACCCGCCAGATACTGTTGAGCTTCAGAGAGCTTATCCCTTTGCAGGTATTCCTGCACCTGGGCTTTGAGATCATCCAGCCGCAAGTTGTGGTACACCAGATACACCGCCCGCTCCAAGGCGATTGCGATGGTCGCAATTGAAAAGAAAAGCAGAGGCCACATGAAGAGACCGCCCATTTGAAAAAGCGTCAATAAGGAAAATGAAGTACTCCCGCTTTCCATAATAGGTATATAATACCGGTATTCAAAGGGTACTTCAAGAGGGTGCTTGCCCCCCGGGGGTTAACCATGAAAGAAAAACAGGTGGTAACGGGGCGGGGGAGTATAAACCCCGCTTAATTTCATCAGGAAAGGGCCTTTAGGTCAGCCCAAACTCCAGAACCGAGTCTCGGGTAAAACCCTCCAAATCCTTAGAATGGAGGAGTACCTCAATCATCTCCGAAGGCTGAACATGCCCTTGCCGGATGGTTTTGATGACCCGATTATCCATCCGCAGTTCCAGGACCCCGTGATTTTTCACTATAAGGGATCGGAGATAGACCTTTGTATCCCCCAGGGGATTGAGCTTCCCAGGATTCACGTACCGCACATTGGCACCGGCCTTGGCACGGATCTGTACCAAAGGCCGCGCCCCTTTGAGCCACTCCGCCGCATACGCCCCTGCACGCCTCCCTTCCTCAGTAACCCAGTCCACCAAGTCGTGAACATGGAGCACATTACCGCAGGCAAAGACCCCTTCCAGGTTGGTCATGAGGAAAGAATCCACCAAAGGCCCTCCTGTAGCGCCGGAGAGTTCCACCCCTGCATCCTTGGAAAGCTCATTTTCCGGCACCAAACCCACCGCAAAGAGCAGCGTATCACAATCAATGCGGAAACGTTTGTCCAGGACTAAGACGCCGTTTTCTATAGGGCTGACCTCCACCCCTTCCACCCGGTCATTACCGAAGATCCGCGTGATCTGAGAAGAGAGGTAGAGGGGGATGGCAAAATCGTGGAGGCATTGGACGATATTCCGGGTAAGCCCCGCAGGATAGGGCAGGATCTCCACCACCGCCTTAACCCTACAGCCTACCCAACTCATACGTCGGGCCATAATGAGACCGATATCTCCAGACCCAATGATCACCACCTCTTTACCGGGGATATACCCTTCAATATTCACCAGCCGCTGGGCCAGCCCTGCAGTATACACTCCCGCAGGGCGAGAACCGGGGATCCGCACATTGCCTCGGTTCCGTTCCCGACAACCCATGGCAAGAACCACTGCCCTGGCACGGATATGTAGTACCCCCTGGGGAGACACACAGTACAGTTCCTTCTCTCGGTCATCGGTATGAAGGGAATCAACCAGGCGTAGAGATAGTACGGTAGTATGGAGATACCTGGTAATCCGAGAGGCTTTTGTTTTTTCAATAAACCGTTCTGCGAATTCGGGCCCGGTGAGTTCTTCTGCAAATGCATGCAGCCCAAAGCCGTTGTGAATACACTGCAGGAGGATTCCCCCAAGCTGTTCCTCTCGTTCAATAAGAGCAGTAGAAAAATCTGCGGCCTCTAGGGCCAAGGCAGCAGCCATACCAGCCGCGCCTCCGCCTATCACCACCGCATCATAATGAAGTTCTTTCATAACAAGGCTCCCTGTAATACAGGGCTTCCTCCACCGTGTTTGGTAATTTCCTTCCAAGATAAACCGGTTTCCTGCATGATGAGCTGGATGATCTTATAGGTACAAAATCCCCCCTGACAACGGCCCATTTGCGCCCGGGTAAAGTACTTGATCCCATCCAGGGTATGATGCCCCAGGCGCAGGGCCTGGAGTATTTCCGCTTCGCTTACCTGCTCACAACGGCAGATCAGATTCCCCCAGGCAGGATCTGCGGTGATGAGCTGGTCCAGCTCAAAGGGAGGCAGATCCCGTGCCCGGGGCCGCTCCTCTACCAACGGGTCCCATAGGGGTTTTTCCGTTAAGGTCAGCCCCATACCTTTAAGGATGTCCTTGACGTACTCCCCGATTGCGGGGGATGCGGTCAAACCGGGGGACTGGATCCCAGCGACCTGCACCAAGGCAGGCGCTTTTTTTGAAGCCTCAATGTAAAAATCCTCTCCCAGACAGGGTCTGAGTCCTGCAAAATTGGTAATCACATCCTGTTGATGCAAGGCAGGGATCATGGTTTTCCCTGCTTGGAGGATCTGCTCCAGTCGTGCAGCGGTGGTAGCACAATCCTCCTTGTCATCCACATCCTCCGCAGTAGGTCCTACCAATACGGTCCCCTCCACCGTAGGAATTACCAACATACCCTTGGATACCGCGGTAGGTACGGGAAAAACCACCCGTTCAGGCCGGGCTTTGGTCTGCTTATCCAGGAGGAAGTATTCTCCCTTTCGAGGGGTGATAGAAAAGGTTTCCCCTCCAAAGATCCGGGATACCTCGTCCGCGAACAAGCCCGCCGCATTAACCACATACCGGGCCTGGATCTGCCTGCCGTCCTCGGCCTGAATGGTCCAGAAACGTTTCTTTCCCGAGGCGGACTCAGCACCGTATCGAGCCTCAGTTACCTTATAATGGGTGTATAGGTGCACCCCATTCTTCAAGGCAGACTCAACCAAGGCAAATACAAAACGGTACGGCTCAATGATGCCCCCTCCTGGGGCGTAGAGCCCGCCCACTACATCGGGGGAAAGTTTAGGTTCCAATTCCAGGATTCGATCCCGGGAGCACAACTCCATACCAATGACCTGGTTTTCCACTCCCTGCATATAGAGGTGCTCTACGATCTTAAGCTCATCATCATGCAGGGCAGCCACGATGATGCCGCACCGTTTAAAGGGAAATTTGAGTTCCTGCTGCAGCTTGTCGAACATGAGGTTCCCCTGGACTTCAAGCCGCGTTTTGAGGTACCCCTTGTGATGATGAAAGCCTCCATGGACAATTCCCGAATTCGCCTTAGAAGTCCCAAAAGAAACATCCGCTGCTTTTTCCAGGACCCCAATCTTGAGGGTATACTCCGAAAGGCGCCGAGCGATGTTAGCTCCTGAGACCCCACAGCCGATAATAGCCAGATCATATTCCCCGCCACTTTTAAGTTGAGGGTTATAATAAGGAAGATCCATTATTCTACTATAGTTCCTCTGTATTTTTTTTACTATACTATTTCGGTGATTTTCCCGTACTCCTCAGGCAGCGCGTATAGGTTGTGGTGCCTAGTACCCATAACCTAAAGGGGTGTATACTAGAGTTGTTAAGAAACCTCAGTTTCTGAACAAGTTCCGCTAAAAAACAGCAATTTCGCAGCCCGCGAACCGAAGGTTCGTCGGCGAGACATTGCAAGACTTGGGTTGGACTAAAGCCCGCGATAACCAACCGGGTTATCGAACACGTCTAATGTACTGAAAAGCGCTCTAGCAGGGAGACGAGGATAAGAAAGAACTGAATCTTATGCGTATTATGGAGGAGTCATATGCTATTCAGACTAGACAAACAATCCGGTAATAAACTGTCGGTGTTGGGATTCGGCTGTATGCGGTTTCCCAAACACCTTGGAGCCATTGATATGCAGAAAACCGGGAGCCTTATTATGGAGGCCATCAATAAAGGGGTAAATTATTTTGATACTGCTTATATATACCCTGGAAGCGAAGAGGCTTTAGGAAAAATCCTGGAACAGTACCGGGTCCGAGAAAAGGTGTACATCGCCACCAAACTGCCCCTCGTCTTGCTTCGCAGCCCTAAAGATTTTGATAAACTGTTTACCAAACAGTTGGAACGGCTCCGGACCTCCTATATTGATTATTATCTCATGCACATGCTCACCGATATGGACCGCTGGGACACATTACGGGAGTGGGGAATCGAAGGGTGGATTCAAGAGCAGAAACAAAACGGCCGTATTAAGCGCATCGGTTTCTCCTTTCACGGCTCCCAACAGGAATTTCTCAAACTTATCGACGCCTATCCTTGGGAATTCTGTCAGATCCAGTATAATTATTCAGATGAAAATTTTCAGGCCGGCAAGGTGGGCTTAAAAAAAGCCGCGGAGAAGATGTCTGTTATGGTGATGGAGCCGCTCCTAGGGGGGAAACTCGCGACAGGTCTCCCCAAAGAAGCGGTGGAGATCTTCAAAAGAGCGAATCCAGCGCTGAGTCCTGTAGGCTGGGCCCTTAGATGGATCTGGGACCAGCGGGAAGTATCCCTCCTCTTGTCCGGTATGCAAGAGCTTCCCCAGCTTGAGGAAAATCTAAAACTGGCGACTAAGGCCTTTCCCCAGATGCTTACCGGAGAGGAGCACAAAATCTACCAGCAGGTCTTGCAGGTGTTCAATAGCGCCTATAAGATCCGCTGTACCGGCTGTAACTACTGTATGCCTTGTCCCCGGGGCGTGAATATTCCCGGTAGTTTTGCCGCGTACAACACCTCCTTTTCCATGGGTTTTATAAGCGGGATGCAGCAGTACATGACGAGTACGGGGATAACCTCGGAGCGCAGGAGCGGTCCTGGGCTTTGTGTGCAATGCGGCCAATGTGAAAGCCACTGCCCCCAGCATCTGCCCATCATGCAGTCCCTCGTGGCGGTACGGAAGCGGATGGAACCCTTAGTATTCCAAGGAATCCTGGTCATCGTTCGGGCCTTTCTTGTGAAAAAAAGAAAACCTCCCGCAAACCCATGAGTCGCAAGCCCTCCCTCTCCAGGCGTTTCATACCGTGAGTTCGACGGAATATACTCACCGTCCGCGAAGGAACCCTCATTTTCGCGAATTATTCGTATAATTCGCGGACTTTTTTCTTTTTGTCGCACCTCCCGTTTCATAGGTACAGCGGGACTCACGGTAAATACCGGCGTAAGGTAGCCAAGAGTTCATCCAGGTTGAGGGGTTTTCCCAAATGGCTGTTCATACCTGCCTGGAAACACCGTTCCAGGTCTTCACGAAACACATTGGCAGTCATGGCAATGATGGGAATGGTCTTTGATCGAGGATGATCGAAGGCCCTGATGCGTTTCGTGGCTTCATATCCATCCATTTCCGGCATGTGAATATCCATGAGGATCACATCATAGACTTCAGGAGCCGCGATGAACTGCTCATAGGCAATTCTTCCGTTCTCCGCCTCGTCTATGGTAAGCTTGGTGGGTTCCAGCACGGATGAAAGGATTTCCCGATTAATGTCAATATCTTCTACCAAGAGTATCCGGTACCGGCTGAAACAAGGGACCAGATCCTGCTGGGTTTCCCTGTTTTTCGTATGGTCCGCTGGTCCCTCACGGATTGCACCTGCTTCATCGGCAGCAGTACTACCCGATTGCACCTGTATGGTAAAAATGAAGGAAGCCCCTTGATTCAGTTTAGATTCAACCCGGATATGCCCGTGCATCATCTCCACAATTTTTTTGCTGATCGCCAGCCCGAGTCCGGTACCGCCGTATTTTCGGGAAATGCTGCTGTCCACCTGTTCAAAGGAACTGAAGACCCGGGCCTGTTGTTCCGGGGAAATCCCAATACCCGTATCAGACACCTGTATTTCCAAGGTACATCCTCCCTCGATTTCGTCGCATTTCCTCGCCTCAATGGTAATCACCCCCTCATCGGGGGTAAATTTGGTGGCGTTACTCAAGAGGTTAGTAATAACCTGGGCAAACCGCTGTTCATCGGAAACGATCCTTGGGGGGATATGTTCATCCACCTTGACCACCAGGCGCTGCTTCTTTTCATCAAGCCGGAAGACAAGCACATCAATCACCCGGTGCAGCATCTTCCTAAAGTCAAATTCCGTATAGGACAGTTCAAACTTATCCGCTTCGATTTTGGACATGTCCAGAATATCGTTGATAAGCCCCAGTAAATGGGCCGAGGCCCCTTCGATTTTGGCCAGGCAATAATCTTTGCGCGCTATATCCTGGGCAGCCTTGGCAAGGCCGGTCATGCCGATGATGGCGTTGAGGGGGGTCCGTATTTCATGGGACATAGTGGCAAGAAAATTCGATTTAGCCAGATTGGCCTGTTCCGCGTTCTGTTTTGCCTGCAATACCTCGGTCAGATCGTGAAAAAGGGCGAAGGAACCTTCAAGGACTCTATTTCCATCAAACATGGGGGTGAAGTGAATCTTGTAATGCAGGGGCATCCCATCCCCCATATCAATAATCTGTTCAATGACCGTGGAACAATGCTCGGTAATCCCCTTTTGAAAGGCTGCGGTGATTTCATCAAGCAGTTGAGGAGCAATGAACCGCTCAAAGACCTCTCGGTAGTGCCGTCCGCTGATAAAAGCCAGGTTCTTGATACCGGTCCTTTTGAGAAATATATCCGCGCAGTATACAAAACGACCGTCTTTATCGAAGAGCAGAATAATATCCGGGCTGTTTTCGAGGACCAGGTTCATGTAACTATCCTGCCGGGCCCGCTCAGTGCTGAGAACCGCATTCACCTTGGCTTTAGCCGCGATGATGCTCCGGTTTTGTGCAATGATCCGTTGCAGGAACTCGATCTGCCGGTTGAGCTTCTTGGCCTCTTTGCGCAGGGCGGTGAGTTCCGTGGGATCACCGTCCTCTCGTGCATCAGGCATACCTAACTACTTCCTCATGAATCGGTTTCAAAACTCGGTTAGGACGGGCCTATGGTCCGATGAAACAAGCTCCCGAAAAAGCGGCTACGGCCCGCTTTCTCCCTGGCATCTACGGCTGGGGTTTCACCCTGGGATCTGGTGAGACCGCCCCACCTATACCCATCTATAAAACACATGCGATCAGGGTACAGTTATGGAAACGGTTAACCAAGCGGCCATGTTCATTATACACCGGGCAAATCTCACCGCCGGAATAGCAGAATTGATATACCGTATCATGAAGGGAAGAACGGACCTGTTCCAGCTCTGCAGTGGGATCTGCCCCCTGCACTAGATACCTGGCGAGGCAGGAAAACATTAAGATGCAAGACGGTTCTGGTACTTGCAGGATCTGCTTGACCGTTTCGCCGGTGGTATACATCACGTCAGCATAATCAATATCTCCCACCATTATGGTCGTACCGATGGGCATACGCCCTCCGCAGACCGCATAGCCTTCGGGAGTAAAGGCATAAATAGAACGGAGTACCGGTTTTGTTCCGTCATTATAATCGATAAGAAAGGGGAAAGACGTAGTAGCAACCCATGCATCAATGCCCAGGTGTTCCATATACACCTGGACGGGTAGGTGGTTAATCTCCATCAAGATATTGTCCGCGGCTTTGGTAATAATCGCTTTTTGATTCTTGATTTTTTCTCCTGGGATGGTTGTAACAAAGAAAGAGGGATGTATGGGTCCATATACCAGTACAAAGGACAAGATATCGTTACTGCTTTGGCCGTTGAAAATCGTATGACTCTTGAGATGGTCAATCCGATGGTTCCCTGCCAGGGTCCCGAAGAGGGGGATCCCCCCGGTTATGGCATCCAGTTTCTCCACCAGTATTTCTCCTCCCAGTTGACTGATGATAGGTCCACACATGAGCATCATCCCTGGTTCTCCGGGCAAGATTCTTCGGGCCTCTTGGTATGCGGCTATCAAGGGGGCATCCTGTATTTCGATCAAAGACTGGGTAACCCCCGCAGAAAACAGCACCTCGTCGCTGGTTAAGACCGTAAGACAGAGCATCATCTCTCCCAATTCTCCGGCAAACGCATTAGCCATGGTGCTGCACCCGATAATATCAAAGGGAAGGGCATCACTTATGGCTTTGGTAACCCCCGTTTCGATGAATTCATCATAACAGGTCATCAAACCCACCGTATGGGCGCACAAGGTATGTTCTACATTCAGTTGAGCGAGTATTTCTGATACCGCAATAGCCACGTCATCAATTTCAAAGGTGTATGCACTCATCGTTTTTATCATCTAACATACCTCCGCCCCCTATAAGCCTCTGGTCAGTGATTAGTGTAGATTCGATTTTTTACCTTATTAATCCTACTGATACACTACTCCCTTGCTTCATGGTACATAAAGGATGAAACGAAACATGAGATTTTGAGCATCCCTCATAAAGAAAACTAACACCGCTGCTTATCTGGACCATAAACTTCTTGAATAGAGCGGCTTCCAAACTTGAAGTAGTACGAAAGCCTTACGACTATATAACCATAAAAGACCTTTTTACGGGTAGCCTTATTTCTATAATAAAGCGATTTATACTCAAATGTCTAGTAGGAATCCAGGGGCCGGTCCCATCCCAGGCCCCCTAGGCTAAACTTGACCCATATTTGTATTTATTGCCTGTTCTAGGACAGACTTTTCCCCAAGGAGTTTGCTCTCGGGGACGAACAGGGGAACCGCTATAGAACACGGGGCGAATAGGCACTCCTTATCCGGGTGTCGGCACAAGGGGAAGCGGGAAAAGGAGTAGAAAAGCGGTTTGGGTCTCCGCTTCCCTATAAGGGGGTCTGACCCTCATGTCCCTATCCTCCCCCGCAAGTTCCGCTTCAGGCGGTTCCCCTTCGAGTATCCGAGACCCATACCGGTCTCCCCAGATATGCC
>JAIRLU010000259.1 GCA_031259215.1 Treponema sp.
AACGGCTGGGCTCTGGCCTTGCGGGATCCCGATGAAGGGGATAAGCCCCCGACCTTAGTAAAGAGCAATGCCTTTACCCGGCTGATTCAGCCGCTGTTTAAGCTCCTGGGAACCACCCCGGGGTATCGAGAGTATGATATCAGCTTATCGTATCTGCTCTTTTTCAGCTTCTTTTTTGCTATGATCTTTGGGGATGCAGGATACGGTTCTATCTTGTTCATAGGGGCGCTTATTTTTGGGATAAAATCCCTAAAGCAAACGGGGAAAGTTCCCGATGGGGTACTGCTTTTAGGTTTACTTTCCCTGACCACTATCCTGTGGGGAACCCTTACGGGTTCATGGTTTGCTATGCAGCATATTCCTGAGTTCTTAGCGGCCTTCAAGGTTCCTTTCCTCGCTTCGGAGCAGAATATTAAACACATTTGTTTCGTGGTTGGGGCAGGGCAGATCGTGCTGGCCCATCTCAAGAACATCAAGAAGGCCCTGCCTTCCCTTACGGCTCTGGCCCAGCTTGGCTGGCTCTGTATGGTGGTGGGCCTCTATTTTCTGGTATTAAATCTGGTGTTATCCAAAACCGAATTTCCGATTCCTCCCTTTGCCCTGTATCTTATTGGCGGCGGACTGGGGGCCTACTTTATTTTTGTTGAGCAGAAGGGAGGCAATTTCTTTAAAAATATAGGGAAGGGTTTTGCCACTTTCCTGACGACATTTTTGAGTGCAGTATCGAGCTTCTCGGATATTATCAGTTATATCCGACTCTTTGCGGTAGGTCTTGCAGGATCTGCCATAGCGAGCAGTTTTAACGGCATGGCAGGCGGGCTTCCCGCGGGTCCGGTCCGCATCATCGCAGGGGGATTCATCCTCCTGTTCGGTCATGGGCTTAACCTGGCCATGAACGCCCTTTCGGTGGTGGTTCATGGGGTACGGCTCAATTTATTGGAATATGCCGGTCATCTTGGTATGGAATGGTCCGGTTATACATATTCACCCTTTGCGCTCAAACATAAAGCGCGGCCGGACTAAGGTTTAAGGAACCCTGAGTTGTGGGGCCCCTGCTAAGGCTTGGAGTGGCTCAAGAGGCGCCTTAAACTGGTTTCGGAAAATTGATATGGTCCAAAGGAGAGGCGATTCGGAAATTTTAAACCGGCGGTTAAGGGTTTAGAAAATCCGGATGTTCCGATGGTTAATTTTTTGTTAAATGAATCCATTTATTTAACAAAGCAAAATTAAGGAGTATATATGAATATTGGATTGATTGGAGTTGCGGCCTGTCTTGGTCTTGCTGCCTTGGGTTCTACCCTGGGAGCAGGCGCTGCGGGTATGTCCGCCATCGGGGCATGGAAAAAATGCTTTATCCAGAATAAACCGGTGCCTTTCATCCTGGTAGCCTTTGCAGGTGCGCCTTTGACGCAGACCATCTATGGTTTCATCTTGATGAATACCCTGGTGGGCTTAAATAACCCCATTGCACAATTATGTATTGGGGTATTTGCAGGACTGGCCATGGGTGCTTCGGCCTTATACCAAGGTAAATGCAGCGCCTGTGCTTCGGATGCCTATGGAGAAACCGGTCAGGGCTTTGGTAACTACATCCTGGTGGTGGGCCTTATTGAAACGGTGGCTCTCTTCGTGATGGTATTCTCCTTGGGTCTTGTGGGTAACTTGTAAGGTATCGAAAAGTATACCCTCTATCGGGCTTTAGGGCGCTTAACGGGATGGGTCATACTACACGGATAATCAAGATTGGCGGGTTTGGTGCAGTTAAACCGGTCATGATAGGCGGTACTTTTCCGGTGCTTATACAGACCATGTGGAAAGACCGCCTTTCTTTTTCCGATCTTACCGGCAGTGCAGGGGATGAGACTCTTTCCCGTATTAAGGCTTTGGGGGATATGGGATGCGGTCTAGTCCGGTTTGCCGTACCGGATAAGGAATCGGTAGCGGTCCTGGGAACCTTGGCATCCATGACTTCCATGCCCCTAGTGGCGGATATCCATTTTGATCATACCCTTGCCCTGGGATGCCTTGATTTTCCTATTGCTAAAATTCGCATCAATCCTGGTACCATTGGCAGCCGGGAGAAGGTCAAACAGGTGCTTACCAAAGCCGCTTCCCAAGGGGTGCCCATACGGATAGGGGTGAATGGGGGAAGCCTCCCTCGGGATCTGCGGCATGCTGTGGCAGAAGGCCAGCTTCCACGGGCAGAGGCCTTAGTGGAGGCCGCGGAACGGGAACTAATGTTCTTTCGGGAATTTGATTTTGAGCAGGTCCTCGTTTCAATGAAAGCCTCTTCTGTGGCCGATACTATAAAGGCCAACCAACTTTTGGCGGAGCGGACCGATGTACCCCTCCATATCGGGGTTACTGAAGCAGGGCCCCTTATCTCCGGGGTAGTTCGGAATACCGTGGCCCTTCATGCCTTGCTAGGGGAAGGGATTGGAGATACGATTCGGGTGTCCCTGTCGGATACCATGGAGAAGGAGGTCATAGCCGGGAGGGAGATTCTGGGGAACTTAGGGGAGGGTATGAGAAAAAAGGGGGCCCGGAAGGGGATAACCCTGGTTTCTTGTCCCCGGTGCGGCAGAAACAGCTTCGACACCCACGATTTTACCGAGCGTTGGCAGAATCGCTTGTATGCCATAGATCAGAATCTTACCATTGCGGTTATGGGGTGTGCGGTCAATGGCCCGGAAGAAGCGCGCCACGCGGACCTGGGTATCACGGGTCTCGGAGACAAGGTATTTCTATTCCGGCATGGGAAGGTGATAAGGACCATTGCCGCGGATGCTGCGGATGTTGCTTTTGGGGAAGCATTGGAAAGCTTGCACCCTGGGGAAGGGAAGTGACAAAATGAAAAAAGCACGGATTTTAGGATGCATGGTGTTTTTTCTCTGCCAGGCCTTAGGATGGGGGCAACGACAAACGGAGCGTCCCTATTGGTTTAGCTTGGAACAGGGAAAAGCTTTATTTAGAAAAGGGGATTATGGGAATGCCCTTTTAGCATTTGAGGATGCCCGGCGGGATCGGCGGGCCATGTATACTCGGATGGAACAGGATCTCATTGATCTGCTTTCTATCCCGGAAGTTCGGTTGTTAGGGGATTCTCTGGATCAAATAGAGCCCTACATTACTGAGCGGTATCAGGTAAATGCAGGGGCGGCTCTGCGGGAAGTGTATTTTCGGGTGTCCCGGGCATCTTTGGACGGGTCTGCTACCAAAGCCTTGGAAGCCTTGGGGCGTCTCAAGAATTACCCTGAGGCAGAATATTGGATAGGAGAAAGTTATCGGGTCGAGGGAGAATTGGCAGTGGCTTTGAGGCAGTACCAAAAAGCCTATGAACAGCGGGCCTTTTTGGAAAACCCTGGGTTTGATATAGAAATTTTATATAAAATCGTTGATATTCTTAAAAT
>JAIRLU010000126.1 GCA_031259215.1 Treponema sp.
TGTTTTTACCGTATAGCGGGAGAGTGTATTCAACCCTTATATCAACCGTGAAGGGTCGCGTTATTTTCAGCCCCAATGCGGGGCGGAGGCTGAGTACATACGAGGTCAGTCCGCCAGCCCCGGCGCTCACCTTGAATTCAGGAACCCTTTCAATGGCGGCGATAAGCGATTGTGCATCGTCCCTGAATATACCGGCATTCTCCGCTGCTGGTTCTTCCGCAAATACGGCGGCGCTTACTACCATCGAAACAATCAATAGACTTGTTCGAGAACCCGGTTGGTTCTCGAACAAGTCTCCAAAAAACGTGGATTTCTTAATAAAATCCACGTTTTTTATCGTTTTTTAAGTGGAAGTTGTTCGGAAACTGAGGTTTCCGAACAACTCTATTATATCTGCTAGAAAAGCAGAGGTCGACCTCATCGTCTCTCAATTTAACAAGGTCGATAGCCCAATAGAGCGGTTAAAGTCAGCGTCAGGGGAAGTGAGGAACAGTGTATTACATGGCTTAGATGCCAGTAAGAGCATAGTAGAAAGATAAGAGAGAGGGTAGGGCATAAAGCCCTTCTACCCTCTTGAGTTATACCTAACAGCGCCGTAACTGAGAGCTATTCCTTCTTCCGGGTAAGATACAATGTATAAACCGCTGTTCCTATGAGCAGCAGAATAGTAATGACGGTAATTGATGGAAAAGCTATTTTGCGGCAAGCCATACTGTGCATGGGACAGCCACCGATGAGGACATGGGGGATCAGCAAAGCAAGTACGCCGGAAAGGAAAATCCCGATAGCCAGCCCCAGCTGTGTTTTAGGATTGGCAAAAAAGACAAGGGCGATACCCAAGGCGGCGATTAAGGCCCCAACACCGATCTCCGCCTGAGCGGACCAATGGCATTTCATGAACATATCCCCCACGACCGGGCATACCTTGAACAGAAATTGAGGCCCCAGCGCGATAAGCAGTCCAAAAACAACCACGCCGCCCCCTAAAATAATACGATTCTTCATACAACGCCTCCTGTGTTATTGGACTTGTTCGATAACCTGGTTGGTTATCGAACAAGTCTTGCAAAATGCTCTGCATTTTGCTGTTTTTTATCGGAATCTGTTCAAAAACTTCAGTTTTTGAACAACTCTATTCAATTATTCCCCGTTCAATGACTACCCTTTCCGGGTCAACGGCGTTTCCGTAGACCGGGCGCAGAGTCGCTTCGTAATCTTTGTGAAAAAAATCCCCTTCTATGCGTCGGCTTATCACATCGTTCAGCCACCGTTGCAATTCCGCGTTGCCCTTCCTGACCGCCGGGGCGATGAGGGCCTCTCCGGCTTTCCGGTAGGGCAGCGCAAAATCCGCCAAAGCGTTTTGTTCAGGGCTGGGGATAAATCCCGGCAGCACAATGTCCACCTGATCGTTTTCAAGGTATTCCACCCAGTTTTCACGGCTTACCGCCACGAGGCGCAGGTATTTTTCCTTATCGTCCAGTATTTCTTTGGCAATGCGGCGGGCAAAATAGACATCATACCCCTGCCACTTTCCTTTGGCATCCACAAAACTAAAGGGAGCATTATCCCTGGGGACACCGATTCGCACAACTTCACGCAGGTGAATCCGGTGGACCGCCACAAGGTCGTGATCGTTGAAGGGCGCGGAAGGGTCCTGCCCGCCCTTGGCAAAAAGTGGCAGTTCCACCGTGAGCAGGGATAGTATCAAAAAATATTTGCCCATAACGATCCTTACCGGGCATGGGTAAAGGTAACCGTCGCTTCCGGGAGAGCCCCCATCTGGTGGCCTCCCGAAGCCGCGTGTTCAGTCCCGCCCTGTTCCTCCTGTTCCACCGGCGTCAAGGTAACGGTTTTGCCACTGAAGGTATAGGTATAAGTCCCGTGCTCCTCTGTTCCGTCTTTGACTGCGGTGAGAATTCCCTGTTTGAGTTCGTAGTGGTACAACCCCCGGTCAAGGGCTTCGCCGTGGTGGACATGCCAAAAGTGGAAGGTACCGTCGGCGTTGAATTCCCAGCGGTCGTACATATTGTTCCGCCGGGGGGCGTTCCAGTTCTTCCCGGCGAACACGTCCACGCCCTGCGCGGTAAGTTCCGCGTAGTTTTCACCGGTCGTAGCGCAGGAGGTCAAAGCCATAAGGCCAAGGATCAATCCCACCAGGCGTAACAATGTTTTTTTTCGCATACTATTTCTCCTTAAAAATATAGTTTGTCAGGAAAGAGCATTGGACTTGTTCGGAAACTTCAGTTTCCGAACAACTCTATTCTTTCCTGAAAGATCCCATGATCCGGATCCTGTTTCCGGAAAAACGCCTGTTAGTGCGCGTGTTCGTGATCGCCGCCGTTGTTGTTTCCGCTGCCGGTAAAGCCGTCGTCATAAGTGGCGGGTGGTAAAGCGTTGTCGCTGCTGTCCTTGTAAGTGGAGGTATCGCTAATCTCCGTAAACCTTGTTACCGCCGCCGGCGTGTTTGTCGGATTACCGGCAGCCCCGGTCAGGGCATTGGGAGTATCGTTGCTCGTTCCCAGGGTATACGCTGCCACGGTGTAGGGCGGCAGGCTGGGGCTTTTCGTATTGGAATCAAAGGCCGACAGGATAAGCAGTTTATCGCCCTGAAGCAGGTAGGAAAAATCGCCTCGGTCAATATAATCGGCCCTGCTACTCATAAAATGGTAAAAGTGGAAGGTGCCGTTGTTCCTGAAGCCGTACCAGTTCCACATGGAAGGGGAAGTTCCGACTTTCCAGAACTTTCCCGCAAGTTTATCCCTTTCGGGTGCGGTAATTGACGCGGGGATAGTACCGGACAGCGTATACACATGGGTTTCCGCATCGGAGATGAGAGAAATTTTTGAATCGGCCGATACGTCAAAGAAATATTTTTGCGCCGCGGTCAGGACCGCGGTAGCATCTGAATACTCGGCTGTAGGAAGGAGAACCAATACGTTGTTCCGTATCAGATAGGTACCGGCGGCGCTGCCATCGTATATATAGGTTCCGTCATGGACGAATTCGTAGGAGTGGGTACTCTCATCGTAGAGGGCATCCCCTTCATGTGCCAGCGTATAGACGGCGCTGCCTCCGCTTGCCGCCGGGCTTGCCGAAAAAGTCAAGTCCAGTGATTGCAGCGAATAGGCGCTTACCTGATACGGCTCAAAGGACGGCCCCATTTCCGTGTTTTTTTCACGAGGCGCCACGGTAACCAGATAACCGCCATGCACAACATAACTAAAAAGCCCCACGTCTTTGGTGTTTGTTTCGGTATGATGATGGATATACTGAAAGGTTCCGTCATCATTGAAATCCCATAGGTTCCACATACTGTTGGGGTTGAGGCCCGACCGCCACTTTTTTCCTTTAAACGAATCCCTTGCGGTCCGCGTGGGGACGCCGCCAGGATCAAGTGAATATATGGTCGTTCCCAGACCGGAGACAAGAGAAATAGTAGCCGCTGTCTCGTCTTTGGTGAAGGTAAAATGCTCCACCGCGGCGGCAACGGCGGCGGAACTCCCATAGGTATAATCCCGCAGAAGGAACAGCGAATCATCCTTTACGAGGTATGAGCCCCCATCAAGAACATTATCCCCGTTCTTGAATTCATAGATTCCATCGGCGTTGAATGTATACGTACGGCCGGTATCGTCATAGCGATTTTCCGTTTCCGAATCTACCGGCGTATCGCATCCGGCCAATGCGAGCAGGCTGATAAGCGGGCCTAGCATAATTGTACCTACAGTTAGTTTTTTCATAAATTACTCCTATAATAAGGCGGTGGAATCGCCGCCACCGTTCAACCAGACATTAACACAATGTGTTAATGATTACTCCTATATAAGGCGGTGGAATCGCCGCCGCCGTTCAACCAGACATTAACACAACCTGTTAATGATTACTCCTTGTATTTGTTTCCGCCTGAAGGCATTGATTTTGTAACACAAAACCCTTTACAAAAAATGATGATGATAAAATCATGCATGACAACAAAACCTGGGGACATACTTTTCCTCCTTTTTTAGAAATGATACCCTACCCCGATAAAGGGGCTTAGCGAAATATCGCCGCTTCCAAGCGCGCCGAATTCGGCTCCTGCCCAAAAAACCAGATGACCCAACCAGAATTCCGTGTATGGGCGTATGTCGCAGGCGGTAAAGTTCTTGTTTACCACAAACGCTGCTTTTGCAAAAAAAGTATCCCATGCAAAACTCAAGGTAAAAGTGGTTCCGCTGTACATGGTATCGGGGAGCAGCGAGAGGCGAGGGCATACCGAAAGACCAAGCCCTATGGGGAGTTCGCAGCCAAAGGCGAGCCATGCGTTGAGGCCGCCTTCAGGTTTGAAAAGAACCGGAAAACCCGCGGAAAGGGAAAGGTCGCCAAAAGCAAAAGCGCGGCTATAGGAAAGGCTGGGGTCCAGTGCAGCATACGAGAATACCGCCTTGTCCGGGAAAAAGACCAGGAGGTCTTCATTATCAAGCCTTAAAACCAGGCGGGATTTTTCATCCGGGGCAAGAGGCCACGCGATATTTTCAGACAGATCGATCTGGTGTGAATGGGGTTTTTCAAAAAAGACCGAGTAAAAGGCGCTGCCGTAAACATCAAAACTACCAAAGGAACCTGAGTATTCAAGCCGAGGGCTGACATTTGCCTCCCCGCTGTCCGTTATATATGCGCTTTCAAGCCCCGCCGTCAAGCCGGGGTGCCGGGTGCTGTACGCATACCGGCGGACATTTTTTACACGGTAGATATAATCCCCGCTCCCTGTGGCGGCAGCGCCCAACGCCACAGGGGCATCTCCTCCACCGCCGGGACCGCAGCAATCCTGGGCGTAGGTAAAAAAAGGCAGCACTATGAACATGATAATCATCGTCAAACGTTTACTCATGATCCTGTAACCTTAAAAATCAGAGAAACCACTGTCCATCCCATTTCATCAACGTACTAGGAATTTATAGGAAAATAACAAGGTGAACTTTGCCAACGACAAAGCTTCTGCCAATGGTTCTCTTTAAAGTTTTGATGGAATTGTCTTTCCAATTCCCATATATTTACTCGGAAAAATTATAAAAGGTTGCATTGTTTTTTACAAAAAGTTTCGTCAGAACCGGTGATTGTGCGGTGATTCTCCTTGCAAGGATGTTCTCGTCGTAGATTGCTATTATGCTCTACTTCAGCTTTGCTCTTTGAAACAACCTTGGTGCGCCTCGTGAACCTCCTCCCATGATGGCGCCTGGTACGGTTGCGGCAGAACTGAGCGAAGATAGAGTTGGATGTACGGTGATTGGAGACCGTGGATATGCTAGTAAGGAGTTTCCTAGGGAACGGGAAGGGAATAACCACAGGGCGGTACTACCGGGGAGAAGGAACCGGAAAGAAGGGCTAGTCTACGACAAGGAGAAGGATAAGAAGCGTAGTCTGCTAGAGAGGGTATTCGGGAAACTGAAAGAGCATCGACGGCTGGCTGTTCGGTATGAGAAATCGGACATAAACTTTTTAGGCTTTATCTTTATTGCGTTTCTCACAATTCTCCTTTGCTAACCGTGTCTAAATACAGAACAAACGGAGCGAAAACGACGAAGCATAGCTTAGACAGGTGAAGCAGCATGGTAAACGGGTGGCGGTGAGGAAAGGAGCATTTGAGAATTAAAGTATGGTGAAAGATTCTAAAGGAGAGGTATGAAAAACTATCAATGGACTTGTTCGATAACCCGGTTGGTTCTCGAACAAGTCTCCAAAAAAATGTGGATTTCTTAATAAAATCCACATTTTTTATCGTTTTTTAAGCGGAAGTTGTTCGGAAAC
>JAIRLU010000015.1 GCA_031259215.1 Treponema sp.
GAGCGGTTTTAAACCGGTAGTGGTAGTAAGGAATGAAACCGATCCCGGTAGGGGCTCGATTCAGGCATGGAAGTTTTCCATGAATATAAGTTTCTATAATGTATAGAGGTATTTTGTGAAGAAGATCGTTGTTTCAATATTGTGCCTGTTACTCCTTGGGAGCGGGGCATTTGCCTTAGATAAGGCTGCAGGGGGTGGGGTCCTCGTAGGGGGGACCTTCCAGGGAGGGGGTGTTCCGGAGATCCCTGGCGCTACCTGGACTTTTGACCGTACATCCTTTGGCGGTTTCGGTTTTTTCAGCCTCAGTCAATATGTGGAGTTCAATCTCGCCTTCATGTATAAAACCGGTGAGGCATCCATAACCTATCAGGGTGAGACATGGAAGAGCACCAAAGCCGAAGACGGGGTTCCTCAGCCTACTACTGCCCTCGGCATTGGTATGTATGGGAAATACCCCATCCCCATTTCAGATAGGTTTGTGTTCTTTCCCACGGGAGGTGTGGATTTCGAATTGAATTTTGAGGAGTACTGGTGGAACGATCTCTGGATCCGAGGCGGCGTCGGCATCGACTTTTTCTTCAGCGACGCCTTCTTCTTGAGAGGCCACGTTATCTATGGTGCGGCTATTCCTTTAGGCGGAGAATTAGAGCCAAAAGTAGGCCACGGTTTCCTGGCGAAAGCCGGTCTAGGCTTTATGTTCTAAAGGAGAGAACGGGAAACCGACCGGGTGGCCCGCCTCCAGGATGCGACGAAGCAGCTCGTTACCCAAACCCTGCGGAAAGTGAAGACCTATGGCCCCTACATGAATGGACGGGGTAACACGTACGTGGTGGTCTACGTGGATTTATTTATTTTTAACGTGAGTTGGACCAGAAAAGTAAGGGGATCTTACCCAATCTCAGATGCGTAACCTTTAGCGCTTTTCTAAAAGAGATGCGGATCATTTCAGAAAGAGATGCAGGTATCTTATTTCTGTCGAATTCACGTTATTTTTATTTTTTAGGAGAAACCTATGAAAAAGTTTCATGGGTTTTATTAGGAATTGGCCTGCTCATGATCACCGTAATGATGGGTTGTGCCACCACTGGTGAGCCTCTGTATCAGGATGCAGGGGGCCTGGATGAATCGGTTGTCATTATTCAACGTAAAAAGGCTTTTTTATCGCTAGGAAAACCAATGGAGGTCCATATTGATGGGGAATATCGGACATCCGTCGCGAATGGCCAAGAAGCCAGAATCGCGGTACCGAATGGGGACCACACCATATATATCGGGGAAAGCAGTAGTATGCCCTTTTCTGTAAATCATGAGGAAGTTACCTTTCAGGTAAAAGGATTGTTTAAGGGCGCGGTTACCCAAACCAGTAAACAGCCCTTACCCTGAGGTTTTGTGAGTCTGTCTGTTATCGATATTTCACGAATGGCCTATGTATGGAGGTGGTATGAGAAAGAAGGGGCTATGCTTTTGTTTTTTACTGGTAAGCGCCGGTATAGCATTTGCTCAGTTTAGCGACCAACAAAGGTTTGTAGCGGCTACTGATGAAAACCGGGTAGCATCGACAGGCGAATCGGAGATACTCATAAGATGTACCCGGGAACTGAGCGCAGTGATAAACAAACAATCAGTGAGTTATGCGGTTTATCTTAATGGAAGCCTGGTGGCACAAGTCTTACCGAATCGTCAAGAAAAAATCATTGTAAAGAACGGAACCCATGCTATTGAGGTAGTTGCCTTTGAATATGGGAAAAAAGGATGGACTGAACATAAAAGCCTTATGATTATAAGCAGTAAAGCAAAAATATCCTGCAACTCAAACTCAAATATAAATACTATCGTTATTAGTGAGAATAAGATAGGTACCATCAATCCTAAGCTGACCATCATTGATACAGCACCCTTGAAAAATCAGGAGCCACAGGTAAGACGGCTGATGCCCGGTATAGAAGGTGCTATAAAGCGGGTAAGTGAAGTACTTATCGATGAAGTCCCGTCAAATTCAATTGTGGCCGTAGTAAACGTTTCATCCCTAGACAGAGGTATAGCTAGCTTTGTAATGGACGAATTAGAATTTTTGCTGGTGGATTCAAAACGATTCAAGATCGTTGATAGAAAAACCCTTGATTCGATACGGGATGAACAAAATTTTCAAGCATCTGGAGAGGTGAGTGATGCATCAGCCGTTTCGATAGGTGATATGCTCGGTGCAAATATTGTAATAACCGGAAGTATAGCGATATATGGAAGTACCCAACAACGTTTGACCCTAAAAGCTTTAGACGTTCAAACAGCCGAGATTGTATCCATGGGAAGGGAACAATTTTAAAAAAGAAATCTACGGCGCCGGGCCTTAAGAGGGTATCTTCCTCCATACCCGCCTCTTCTAAAGGGCTGATCTGCTTCTCTAAGCCCGGCGTCTTTTCTCAAAGAACGAAGGCTTGGCAAAACTCTTATATGCCTACATGACAACAAGGAAACATCCCCATACTCACGAACATACCCCATGCCATGAGCTAAACTTGACCCATATTTGTATTTGTTGCTGTTCTAGGACAGACCTTTCCCCAAGGAGTTTTCTGTTGGGGACAAACAGGGGAACCGCTACGGAACACGGGGCGAATAGGCGCTCCTTATCCGGGTGTCGGCACAAGGGGAAGCGGGAACAGGAGCAGAAAAGCAGTTTGGGTCTCCGCTTCCCTATAAGGGGGTCTGACCCCTATACCCCTATCCTCTTCTCCCCCAAGCTCCGCTTCAGGCGGTTCCCCTTCGAGTATCCGCGACCCATACCGGTCTCCCCAGATATGCCCTTCCCGTGCTTGGGCACGGTTGTACCGCTGGGCAAACACCTGTTTTAGCCATTTCATGATAGCCGGAAGTTCCATGCCCTCTGCAGGCCTGATATAAAACGTAAGTCTGTCATCCCCAAGTCGTAACCCCCGAATCTCGAAAACAAACCGCACTTTCGTCTCATGGAAGACCGTGGCAAAGAGCCCCAAAGCCCGAGGGTTACGGAACAGGGGTTCCCGGTTGTTGATACGGGTGTGGATTTCGTACCATACCCCTTGTTTGAGCAAACGTAATGGTCTCATAG
>JAIRLU010000033.1 GCA_031259215.1 Treponema sp.
GGCGTTTAAAAGTATATCTCTTTATATAATAAGGATTTACGCATATACCTGCATAGTATCCGCGGGAATCTATTTCATTACTATACAAGGAATTCAAAAAGTAAACGTCGATGCCCTGAGTACGCGGACATACCACTTTACAAAGCGTCATCATGCATGGTATATTATTATGATATGATATTCCCTATAGAAGAACTCATAGAATATGATAATAACATGTATGAAATCACCGCTGCGGCTTCTCGCCGTTCCTATCAGCTTTCTATGTTGAAGGATCCAGACATTGAGACTCATGATGGCAAGGTAGTTTCCCTCGCGGCTCGGCAGTTATTTACCAATCAAATCGAATTTCGTATCGAAGAATAGCAAGGCCATGCCGGAACCAGAGAAACCCATTATACCGGTGTGTATTCTCTTTGGCCCTACTGCTTCGGGTAAAACCGCTATCCTAGAAGAACTGGGGGCCCCAGATTCTACCCAAAAGACTGTGCTAGGGGGGGTGGAGATTGTGTCCGCTGATTCCATGCAAGTATACCGGGGTATGGACATTGGGACCGCAAAACCTTCCGTGGCATTACGGGCAGTTCTTCCCCATCACCTCATAGATATCCGCAATCCGAATGAACAGTTTACCCTAGGTACTTTCGTACACTTGGCAGATGCCTGCTGTGTGGACATTGCCCGGCGGGGAAAAGTGCCGGTGGTCTCTGGAGGAACTGGGTTTTACATCAAACATTTTGTCCAGGGACTTCCTGAAGCGCCTCCTTCAGATGGGAGAATTCGCAGGGAACTCAAGGAAGAACTGCGGTGCGGAGGTAAAGCTCCCTTGCTGGAAGCCTTAGCTGCCTGGGATCCTGAAAGCGCTCACCGGATCCATCCCAACGATGAGTATCGGGTTCTACGGGCCTTGGAAGTGTTCCGCGTTTCTGGCCGTCCTTTGAGCGCCTTTGCTGCTGCAGGGTCGGGCTCTTCCCGGCCGGAGTACCGGTTCCTCATCCTGGGGCTTGAACGGGACCGGGTGGACCTGTACCATCGCATTGATGCACGGTGTGCTCAGATGTTCCGTGCAGGCCTTCCTGAGGAGGTACGGCGACTTTTTGAGGCAGGGTATGGCCCGAAGGATCCGGGACTACGGGCCATTGGATATAAAGAATTCTTTGTGGAGCCTGAACCAGGGGTGTTCCAACTGTCCACAGACCTTCTAGGGGTGGAAACCCTCGTTGCCCGGAATAGTCGCCGTTACGCCAAACGGCAGGGTTCCTATTTTGCTTCGATTCCAGGACTTACCTGGATAGCTGCTTCCCCTGATCCAGTACCCCAAATCCGGGAGAAACTGGAGGGCTTTTTACATGGTTTTGCAAGAATAGGGGCATAAGGAGGGATGTATGGGCGCCTATATTTTGGCCCTAGATCAGGGGACCACCAGTTCACGGGCACTTCTGTTTGATAGGGAACAGCAGGTGCTAGGGGTAGAGCAAAAGGAAGTTTCTGCTATATACCCCCGGGAAGGATGGGTGGAACAGGATCCCATGGAGATCTATTCCTCTCAATATACGGTGATGATGGAACTGCTCATAAAGCATGATATTCCGGTTCGGGAGATTAGGGCGATTGGTATTGCGAATCAGCGGGAGACTACGGTACTCTGGGATAGGCAGACCGGACGTCCTATCTATAACGCCATTCTCTGGCAGTGCCGGCGTACTGCATCCTTGGTGGATGGGCTTATTCGGGAAGGCTTGGAAGATCACATCAAAAAGACCACTGGCTTAGTACCGGACGCCTATTTTTCGGGGACCAAGATTGCCTGGATCTTGGATCAGGTGGAAGGTGCCCGGGACCGGGCACGAAAGGGGGAGATTCTTTTTGGGACCGTGGATACCTGGCTCATCTGGAAACTGACCAATGGGAAAGTCCATGCAACAGACTATACCAATGCAAGTCGGACCATGATCTACGACGTGCATACCCTCCAATGGGATGAGGAGCTTCTAGCCGCGTTGGATATCCCCCGAACCATGCTACCGGAGGTTAAGCCATCGGGCAGCCTTTTCGGTACGGTAACTATCCAAGGGGTAGAGATTCCCCTGGCAGGGGATGCGGGAGATCAGCAGGCCGCCCTCTTTGGTCAATGCTGTTTTACCCAAGGGGAGGCAAAAAACACCTATGGAACCGGATGTTTTCTCCTTATGAATACGGGGAACCACGCCTTTGTAAGCCAGAACGGGTTGTTGACCACCATCGCAGCAAGTCTGGATGGACAGATTCAATATGCCCTCGAGGGCAGTGTCTTTGTGGGAGGAGCGGTGATCCAATGGATCCGGGATGAGCTGGGGCTTATCAGCACGAGTGAGGATGCAGCGTATTACGCACAAAAGGTACCGGATACCGGCGGGGTGTACCTGGTACCGGCCTTTACCGGCTTGGGGGCGCCCCATTGGGATATGTATGCCCGGGGCGCTATCTTGGGGATTACCCGGGGAACTACCCGTTTCCATATTATTCGGGCTGCAGAAGAGGCCATCGCGTATCAGAGCCTTGAGGTGATCCGGGCCATGGAAAAAGATACGGGGATTAAGCTGCGGGAGCTTACAGTAGACGGTGGAGCCAGTCGGGATGGGTTCTTGATGCAGTTTCAGGCGGATATTACCGGTACGGTGATCCGCCGTCCAGTAGTACGGGAAACCACGGCCCTGGGAGCGGCCTATTTGGCAGGTATTACACGCGGATTTTGGAGTGGTAGTGCAGAGGTTCGCGCTGCAAGGAAATGGGATACCACCTTTACCCCTTCCATGGATGGGATTACCCAGGAAGCCCTGGTGGCAGGCTGGCAGCAGGCTGTGGGAAGGGTGAGCAGTTCTCGTTAAGCCCATGATACAGCCCCTTCGTTTCATCGTGCTCATACCCCACCGGGATAGCGGACGCTTGCTCTGGGAATACCGGCAGAAGCTTTTTGCCGCAGGCCTAGTTGGGGCTTATTCTTTCCCTGGTGTGGCTCCCTTGGCGGTGGTTTCCCAGGCTTTCCCCAAAGAGGATCTCCAAGCCCTAGCCAGAACCTTACGGGAAATAAGCGCTCAAGACGGAAAAGAGGGAAAGATCTCCACCCAGGACCTAAGATCCCTAGGGTACTCGGGATTTACCCATACGGGTCAAGCCCAATATGACCTGACCATCTTCGGTCCACTTCTGGATCTGCCGAATCCTGCGTTTTCCCACCCCCTGGTATTATACCGGTTTCCTAGGCTCGTTCTTGCCGCGGGGCTGATCAAGGCCGAAGCAAGGGAAGGACCCATGAACGAGACCCTCCCTAAGGCTCCTGTATTTTTTTTTAGAGCCGGGATGGTGGCCAACATGCTATTCCGTCCCCTCTCCTCAGGAACAGCAGGGTACTCTTTTGAATGGCGAATCGGTACACCGGTATGGCTGCCTTCATATAAAATCCCCGTAACTATTCAGTAGAGTTGTTCAGAAACCTCAGTTTCTGAACAACTTCCGCTTAAAAAACAGCAAAATGCGGAGCATTTTGCAAGACTTGTT
>JAIRLU010000103.1 GCA_031259215.1 Treponema sp.
GAGTCACCGTCCCTGAAATACCCAGGGTCTTCACAGCTCATTGGACTTGTTCAATAACCCGGTCGGTTATCGAACAAGTCTTGCAAAATGCTCCGCATTTTGCTGTTTTTTAAGCGGAAGTTGTTCAGAAACTGAGGTTTCTGAACAACTCTATTATATCGTTAAACGGGCGCGGCTCAACGCGAAGCCTTGAGCCTATCTGCCGTTCCCGCTTCACTGCCCCCACCCAAAAAACGCCCACCAGCCGGGAGGGAGTTCCCGAACTACCAGCCTTTAACCGCCGGTGGGTAACTCGGTATCTTGCCTTTGCCGCGTTTTGGGGAGGAGATAAGGGCATAAAAAATAGTGGCCCTCCCGTGGGCCACGTTAAAGATATGGAGGCTAGGACCCCCATATCCCTTAAAACACTTTGGGGAGCAGGATTACTTCCGAGGTTTCCTGCCAGGTTTCGCGGTTTCTACCAGGACTTTCCCGCGCCTTGACGGCCGGCTCGTGGTTGCTCGGACAGGCTTATCCGCTACAATAGCCTTAGGCGGCCTGCCCCGGCCTTTTTTCTTCCCGATTCCCTTTTCAGCATTTCTGAGCACTGCTTGCGCTCCTGCCAGCCGGGCAAGGGGTACCCGGTAAGGAGAACAAGACACGTAACTCATACCCGAACGGTAACAGAAATCAATAGTTGCCGCATCACCGCCGTGTTCACCACAGATCCCGATCTTCAGATGCTCGTTGACAGACCGGCCTTTTTCAACCGCTCCGGTAATGAGGATTCCCACCCCTGCTTCATCAATAGTTTTGAAGGGATCCTCCGGGAGGATCCCTTTTTCAAGATACGCAGGGAGGAAAGAAGCCACATCATCCCGGCTAAAGGCAAAGGTCATCTGGGTCAGATCATTGGTACCAAAGCTGAAGAAGTCCGCATACCCGGCGATCTTATCCGCCCGGAGGGCTGCCCGGGGCACCTCGATCATGGTACCGATTTTTACCGGGAGTTCCACTGCGGCTTCGGCAAAGACCGCCTGGATAATCTTCTCTGTCCGGGGACGGATCAGGGCCAGTTCCCGCTCATCACAGACAATGGGGATCATGATCTCCGGCGTGAGGGGAATCTTGGCCCGGATACAATCCACTGCCGCAAGGGCAATGGCCTCAACCTGCATATCGTAGATTTCCGGGTAACTTACCGCCAAACGGCAGCCCCGGTGGCCGAGCATGGGATTGGCTTCCTTGAGGGTTTCAATTTTGGGCTCTAATTTTTTCACCGGCACCTCAAGATAATCCGCCAGTTCCTTGATCTCTTCTTTGGTATGGGGAACGAATTCGTGCAACGGCGGGTCTAAGAGCCGGATAGTTACGGGGCGGCCTTCCATGGCCTTGAAGATCCCGAAAAAATCCTGCCGCTGGAGGGGTAAAATCTGCCTCAAGGCTTCTTGCCGTTCTTCTGGAGTATCCGCCACAATCATAGAACGGAAGTGAATGAGCTTGTCCTTTTCAAAGAACATGTGTTCCGTACGGCACAGGCCCACCCCCTGGGCGCCGAACTCAAAGGCCCGCTGGGCATCTTCAGGCTGATCCGCGTTGGTTCTGACCTCAAAGCCCTTGATCGGCCCCCGTACCGAGGCGGCGCGAATATCATCGCACCACTTCAGAAAGGTCTGCATATCTTCGGTCATTTCCGGTTCCACTAAGGGGAGTTGTCCCTCATATACTTCTCCGGTGGAACCATCAATGGTAATCCAATCCCCTTCAGAGAAACTGGTATTCCCAATCACCACCTTATTACCTTCCACCGAAACCCCTTTGGCCCCTGCTACGCAGGGAGTACCCATACCCCGGGCAACCACTGCCGCATGGCTGGTCCTGCCGCCGGTGGAGGTGAGGATCCCCTCGGAAACTACCATGCCTCCAATATCTTCAGGGCTGGTATCCTGCCGGACCAGAAGCACCTGTTCTCCCCGTTTATGCCATTCCTCGGCATCTTGGGCGGAAAACACAATTCTTCCGGTGGCCGCGCCGGGAGATGCATTAAGTCCTTTGGTGAGAGAAACCGCGTTCTTGAGAACCTCCCGGTCGATCATGGGGTGCAGGAGCTGATCCAGATGTTCTGAACTGACCCGGAAAATGGCGGTCTTTTTATCAATGAGTTTTTCCGCTACCATATCTAGCGCGGATTTAACCGCTGCTGCCCCGGTCCGTTTACCGTTACGAGTTTGGAGCAGGAAGAGCTTCCCCTGCTGGATCGTGAATTCGATATCCTGCATATCCCGGAAATGCTTTTCCAGCCGGTTCTTGATCTTCACCAACTGATCGTAGATCGGTTTGTTTTCTTGTTCCAAGGCGGCGAGCTTCTCCGGGGTTCTGATACCGGCCACCACATCTTCTCCCTGAGCGTTCATAAGATACTCGCCATAGAAGATACGTTCTCCGGTGGAAGGATCCCGGCTGAAACACACCCCGGTCCCCGAATCATTACCGAAATTACCGAACACCATGGACTGTACGTTGACCGCCGTACCTTTGATGTTTTTAATCCCATTGAGCTGCCGGTATTTAATGGCCCGTTCGTTCATCCAGGAACCGAACACCGCATTGATGGCGCCCCAGAGCTGTTCCCGGGGATCTTGGGGGAATTCGGTATTCGTGTGTTTTTTAACAATTTTTTTATAGGTACTTACCAGTTCTTCCAGATCCGTTTCGGTCAATTCCGTATCCAGCTGCACCTGCCGCTCTTGTTTTATGCCAGTGAGGGCTTTCTCAAAGGCCTCGCTGGGTACCTGCATGACCACATCCCCGTACATCTGAATAAACCGGCGATAGGCATCCCAGGCAAACCGGGGATTACCGGTCTTTTGTGCCAGTCCGTTAACCGCCTGATCGTTGATCCCCAAATTGAGAATCGTATCCATCATCCCCGGCATGGATACGGGAGCACCGGAACGGACCGAGACCAACAGGGGATCTTGAGGATTCCCCAATTGTTTTCCCATCACTTTTTCCAGTTTTTTGAGGTTCTTTAACACCTCCCCTTCAAGCCCCTCAGGATAACGTTCCTTATTTTCGTAATACGCTGCACAGACTTCCGTAGAAATCGTAAACCCTGGGGGTACGGGAATTCCCAGATTGGTCATTTCCGCCAAATTTGCACCTTTGCCGCCCAGAATATCCCGCATCCCTGCGTCACCTTCCGCCTTTCCTTCTCCAAAGAAAAAAACCTGTTTTCGTTTTGCCATTACGCATTGCCTCCGTTACTTAAATGGTTTCTGTACTATGGTTTACCGATGAGATCTATCGATAACATTGAATCCTCTGCGCTCGTTCTCCCCCTGCGGTGATCCTGCGGACAGGCAAGATATTCCGGTGTACCCTACCCATAAAAACATAATCCTGCAGTGTAAGATAAAGAAGGGCCATATATATCATGCAGATAAACATGAATATATTTATGAACAAGCATAATCGAATACTAGTATAGATACGTGTTTTGTGCAAGATAGGATACAGTAAAGGATGAATCGGTAGGTGCATTGCTGTTTGGTAACCAGGGATCAAACACTATTTCTGTAACAGGATCCTGCATAGAGCCGGTGCGGATCCCCTGCCCGACGAGACCCGGCAGGGTTGGAAGGTATTCTGGTGCTTGAGGAGGAACCCTCGGAAGGGCGGTCTCCCCGGGACTGCAAAGGCAGGGGTATGGTATTTCACGGGTATCCCCTGAGGTATACCTGCAGGGAGACTCGGTGCTTGGTGCCGGCGCGGGGCATGATAGGCGGCGAGCAAAATGGAACATCCAGGGGCACCAATGAAACCGGTAGGGTGCTCAGCATGATGCCTGATATGCTCGGAATCATGCATGAGGTATCCATACTCCCCATCGGATCCTCTAAGATTGAGGCTTTTTCAACAGGTCGGATTCTGAAAAGGCCTCGATTGACCCGGGGTATATCGGAATCCGCGATTTTGTTTCAAAAAATAACCCTTTTTCAGGTATACCCCTGGGGATAATAGGATTTTATGGTTATCCCTTATATGCCGGTTGATCTCTATCCCTTTGCAACGTATAGTTCTAGGTATGGGAGAAGATAGGACGTTCCATAATCTAGTATCTGCAATGACTACGGAAGAGCGAAACAACCTGTTAGCGAGCATTTCAGAGAAATATACCTTTTCAGAAGAGCCCTTATATGAGGATAGCATCCAGGATAATCAAAAAGACACGCCCGCCGCGATTGAAGATCAATTCGTCCGTCTGCCTTGGTATCGGCATATATGGTTTTTCATCTTGAGTTTATTTAGACCCATCACCCCGATAAAGGCATTTGAAGAAAACCGAATAGTACATTTAGGCAAAGAAATAGCGAGCCGGTTTCCAGAATCTTTTGACTATAAACGGAATTGGTTGCTTCCCCTTTTTCATAAGGCCCTGACGGACTTAAAAAATGGAGCCCGTTTTTTTTATACTGCCCTGGATTCCAGCGTACACCGGGATAAAGGGGCTTTTTATGCCTTCCTGGCTTCCCTGGAAATGGAAGATATACATTCCCAGTTGCAAACCCAAACGGTTCCCCAACATATCAGCGAAGAGTACCCTGATATCAGCGAAATGGAATGGCAGCAACAGGCCTTTCATGAAATGGAGAAAGCCTTGGCTGAAATTACCGCAGAACAGCGGGGGGCCATGTATGCTAATGCCCGTTCGTTATATTGCCTCAAGGAACTGGCGAGTTTTCTGTACGATAGACTCCTCTTGACCTTTGAATTTGAACCTTCTGTGGACGGCTCAATCTGTTCTGCCAAGGTGGTACAGGATCAGTTACTTACCTTAAATAATATTCTCTATTCCTTTAAAGATCCGCCCTCTATGGCACTGATAGAATCCTTATTTGTTTTTATCCTCAGCGAACAGGAATATGATGCGGTGGAACTACAGAACATTCTCGTAAAAGCTGAAGATTCCCTGGCGGCTATCCGGGCCTTTAACCGGCAGATTCCCCTGACCCTCATACTCCGCTGTGCCACTCGGGATGTAACCTTGGAACCTCAGTCCATATCCGGCGGTGAGGACTGGTTTATGGTATTCCACGACTATTGGAAGATGCATATTGAGGAACAATTTACGAACTTCCAACGAGATCGTCGCCGGCAGAAGCTGTTTGAATCCTTCACCTACTTTTTGCGAGGTAAAAATTTGCGGATCCTCGAATATGCCGAGTCTGAATCCAACCCGGATGGTATGCCTATAGAGGGTATTTTTAGCCTTTCTTTCTTATTAACCTTTTATAGGGTGGTGTTTATGACTGAAATCAACGGGGTATTGCGGGATATTTTGTTGAATGGAGATTTTTACAAACGGGAACACCGTACTACTTTTACAGAACATTATAACACGCTGATTAAATTGGAAGATGCTATCAAGCGATTTGATTATAATCTCTCTCCCTCAGGGGCCTACGGCAAGCGGTATGTCCAGGGAAGCAATGAGGTATCGGTCCCCGTCAGACGACGGAAAATGCAAGTAGCCATGGAAGATGCTGCGAACGAGGCAACAGAAATCATAAGCCGGACGAAATCCTCCATCGAAGGACTCCTTACGGTTTTAGAAGCGATCATTTGTAAAGATCCAGACGGAAAATACACCACCTTGGCAAATATGTCCCGTTTTTTAGAGCAAAATACCGGAGCGACTTTCAAAGAGGAGCCGTCCGCTCAGGCCGTATCTAGACCAAAGGGAGCCGCTTTTATTACAAATATGATTGAGGTCATACAGAAATTGCATCAGACCCTGCAAATTTTGGTGGATATAGATGTTACCGAACTGGACCATAGCACCGCATAATCGGGATTTCCTTGGGGCTGGGGCAGGAGACGGGGAAGTGCGTACCTATAGGGCTGGAGGGGAATTTCAGCTGTATCCGTTTCACCTGGTCTTTGAAAGGGAAACCGTGGCCTTCTTCCCCTTTATCATGGATGGAGTAGCCCTTACACTCCAGGGAATGCCTATAGGCTGCGCGATTTCTTCCCGATCCGCCGGTACCATGAGCCTTCGGGCCCCCGAAGGGTCCCTCCATCGGCACCGCTTGTATACATCCCTCGGACTGGATCCGATGCAGGTTTTTACCTGTACGCAGGTTCATTCCCGAGAGGTGCTGGTCCTTGAACCGGAAAGTCCCCGTGAAGGGCCTCAAGCAGACGGTATGATAAGCCGGAATCCCCAGGTGTGTCTTGCCATAACTGTGGCGGATTGTCTACCGGTGTATTTATACGATACTGAAAGCGGCGGTTTCGCCCTGGTCCATTCCGGGTGGAAGGGAACAGGTATAGCCCTCAAGGCTCTTCAACTCATGGCAGCCCGTTGGCATACCCGGCCTGAAGCAGTGGCTGCGGTTCTGGGTCCCTGTATCGGTTCTTGTTGTTACCGGGTTGATGCAGAACGGGCCCGGGCCTTTGACCAAGCGTTTGGCGGTCCTGATGGGGCCTCTCCTTTGGGGCCGGTGGTTAAAGGGGCTGCCTTGGATCTCCAGGCAGCCAATGCCCGGATGCTGGTTACTGCCGGGGTACGGCATATTGCCTTGTGCAAGGACTGTACCTTCACAGATGAACGACTGGGATCCTTCCGGCGGGAAGGCCCTTCCTACACCGCTATGGCGGCCCTGGTAGGAATCTTTAAGCCACAAGTCTATTTTTAAGGAACTGCCTATGCTTATCTATAAAGAATCCTGGAAAGTCCGGATTGCCGAAATTTTAAATACCCTTTTGCCCCAATCGGTTCAGGAACGTATCGATCCATCCCAGGTGATCGCTGAAGTTCCTCCTCACCCGGAACTGGGGGACCTGGGTTTTCCCATGTTTCCCTTTGCTAAAATGCTCAGGAAAAGCCCTCTCCTCATAGCCCAGGCCGTGGTGAGCGCCCTGGATGCGGAGGGAAAGGATGAGCCGGGAGACCGCTATGGTGCCGAAGGCCCTTACGTGAATGTGCATCTCCACCGGGGGAGGCTTGCACAGAGCTTATTTGCCCGCATTTTGGATGAGACCCTTCCGTATGGCAGGCCCGAAACGCTCAAAGGTTCCCGGATCATGGTGGAATTTTCAAGCCCTAATACCAATAAGCCTCTCCATTTAGGGCATCTCCGCAACGACATACTGGGGGAGAGTATCTCCCGGATCCTCGCTGCCTGCGGTGCCGAGGTGCGGAAGGTCTGTATCATCAACGACCGGGGGATTCATATCTGCAAGTCCATGCTTGCCTATAAAGAAGCAGGGCAGGGTAAAACTCCTGCATCGGAAGGGATCAAAAGCGATCACTTTGTAGGGAACTGGTACGTGAGATTCCACCAGATGAGCCGTGAGGATCCCCAAGCCGAAGGCCGAGCCCAGGATCTGCTCCGTCAATGGGAGGCGGGCGAGCCGGAAACCGTGGACTTGTGGACCTTGATGAACCAGTGGGCCGTGGAAGGTATCAAGGAAACCTACCGGCGTACCGGGATTTCCTTTGACCAGTATTACTTTGAAAGTCAAACCTATCTCAAAGGAAAAGCCCAGGTCCTTACGGGCTTGGAACAGGGCCTTTTCTACAAGGATGCAGATGGTGCGGTCTGGGTGGATCTAACGGCAGAACAGCTCGACAAAAAAGTGCTCCTCCGTAAAGACGGAACCTCCTTGTACATCACCCAAGACATCGGTACTGCGATTTCCCGGCATCAGGACTGGCCTTTTGATCGCCTGGTCTATGTGGTAGGTTCTGAACAGCAGTACCATTTCAAGGTGCTTTTTAGTATCCTGGCACAATGCAAGTTTGAGTGGGCAAAAAATCTCTACCATCTCTCTTATGGCATGGTACATCTCCCAGAGGGTAAGATGAAGAGCCGGGAAGGCACTGTGGTAGATGCAGACGACCTATTAGACCGGCTCAAAGACCTGGCCCTCAAGGAAATCCGGGATAAGGAGCGGGAGGAAGTCCTGGGAGATGCTGC
>JAIRLU010000112.1 GCA_031259215.1 Treponema sp.
AGGGCTGAAAGACCCGTACCGGCAGCTATTTGCTCCACCGGAAGCCCCATAGCTTTGAACCTTCGGGCGCTTTCCAACTTTTCGTGATAGGCTTTTTCCCGTTCTTCTTGTCTGCCTTCCTCCCAGGCTTCTTCTTGCCAGATTTCCTTAGCCTCATCCCAATTCCATTCCCGTGATAACATGTTCCGTACCTCCGTACTATGAGCGGTTAGAAACGCACTGAGAATCTGATGATCGATGCAGTAGTTTATCGCCGCCTTCAGCGCTTCTTCTTTCCCCTGAGTTTTCCGGTTTTCCCGGATCTTTTCAATGAATGTACTGTATTCCTTGAGTTTTACACACCGCCGCAGGATATCCTCGTTATGCCCTTGGTTGATGTTGTACACCTTAACCATAAGCTCAAGATGGGAAAACGCCCTACCCTTGAGGTCTCCCAAGTCCTCAAAGGCATCAGAAAGTCTCAGGATCTGCTGATCCGGATAGGGTTTAGTTCCATTATACAGCACGATAAGTACGGGATAGGGTATCATGATAAGCCTTTCCCGGTACAAACTGCCCTTCACCTCCTGCTCGATGATCTTTTCATAGACCCGGGCTATATACAACAGTATCCTCAAGGGCATATTAGGATTGATACTGGACTGGTGTTCTATCAAAATCACCAGCTTGTTGCCCAGAGTAAAAGAAATATCGTTGTACTGCTCCATATACAACACATCCTGAAGGGTATTAATGGTAACGGGGACAGCAGGGTCCACCGGGACGCCTTCAAGAGCACTGTAGAGTTCCCGTAACGTTTCAGGTTCGCTAAAGAGTAACGAAAAAACACTGTCTTTATACTGATCATTGGCTCCCATAGTTGTCTCCTTAACCGTTGGTAAAAGATGGCAGGAAAGCATTTTCAATAGAGTTGTTCGGAAACTGAGGTTTCCGAACAAGTCCAATAATCCCCTGATGGGACGGTGCAGAACCGGACCGTCGCCTTCGACTTCTCCCTTTAAGGTTTGCTTAAAGAGTACGTCCCCAGGCTCCTACCGTAGCCTCAAAGGCTTTAAGGATTTGCGGACGGATTGCTTCAATGGTCCCAGGGATGCTACATCCTGCGGCATTTTTATGTCCCCCGCCCCCAAATTGAGCGGCGATTTCCGCGACGTTCACCCTATCCCGAGAACGCAGTCCCACGGTACAGTTTTCCGGAGTTTCTTGTCGGATGATCACGATAGCCTCTACCCCCTTTACCGTCTGGAGCACCTGATACAAGGTATCCGAATCCCTGCCTTCCAAACCGAAACATTGGGTTTCTTCATAGGTTTCAGTAGTGAGTAGGAGGCTTCCCTCAAAGTAGGCTTGGACCCGGGAAAGTATGATTCCCATAAGGATCCGGGAATTCAGGCTTTTCCCCCCGTGGATGCGTTGAAATGCCTGTTTGGGACTGGCACCCCCACGAATCATCCGGGCAGCGTATTCAAAGGTTTCCGCGCCCTGCTCATCAATATGACGGAAGAAGCCCGTGTCCGTACACAGTCCAAAAAGGAGCAGTTCCGCTTCTTCTTTGGTGGGGATCAAACCCAAAGCTTCAATGATCCCCAAGGTCATAAAGGTTACGGACGGCGCGGTAGGATCAATATAGAGGATCCCTTCTGATGCTCTTTCGGCATAGCCCCCTGAGGCATGGTGATCGATACTTGCCCAAGGAAGCCCTTCCAAGGCAGAGGCCAGATCTCCGGTACGGTAAGGAGCCGAACAATCCATCACGAGGACCCAGGCCCCTTCCCGTTCTTGCGCACTGATGTGCAGGGTACAGCGCTCTTTATAGGGTAGTACTTCGGACCGCTTAAAAGGGCCTGCAGAACAGGGAATAGCCTCTTTTCCAAGCCTCTGTAATACACTGCTTAGGGCAAGCTGACTGCCTATACAATCGCCGTCAGGCTCTTTATGTCCTACTACCAGAAATTTCTTTCCCTTTTTAATAAAATCAAGCAGTGCTTGGGGAACAGGTACTGGATTTGCCATGGGTATTTCCTCTTTATTTTCTGAAACCGTTTCAAAATAGAAACAACCTCTTTTATAATTCTAATATAAGGGTATGGAGGAAGCAGATAAAAGGCGCCCTGTGCAGAATCCTACCGGTTGCCCAGATAAAACAGGAAATTGTTGCGGCCTTGGAAGCCTTTCGACCCCCAATATGCTGCTGAACTACCCCTCAACAGGTGAGCAAGGTAAACTGACGGTCTTTCCCGGAGATGTGCGGTTTTCCGTGCATAATATAGACATTAATCTCGGTTCTTAGACCGAAGTCCGAAAAATAAATCCCCGGTTCCAAAGAAAAACAGGAACCCTCCAGGATCAGCCGGGAATCGGGAAATTCAACCGAATCCATATTGACCCCATAGCCGTGACATTCCGTATCTATACCGTGGCCGGTACGGTGTTTAATGGCTCTCTGGTATCCCAAACCAGTCAAGAGATCCCTGGTCTTGGTGTCCACCATAGCCCCTGATACGGGCCTCCCCGCCTCAAGTTCCGCTGCAATAAACCGATACACCGCTTCCCGGACCTCCACCAGATCGGTAAAGGCCTGGGTAACCCCTTCCCGAGCAGAATTCCCAAAGATCCCTACCCAAGAAATATCGGCGTATATACCTTTGGGGCCACTTTCCTTGGCCCATAGGTCAAATTGCACCACATCTCCTGCTTGGAGGGGAGCGCCAGACCCGCAAAAATCATAATGAGGATTACCTGAATGTACCCCCGTCGCGACGAGGGGTGGATGATCGGTTACGAGTTTCCGCTTGTGGAATTCTTCTCTCATGAGACTACGAAGTTCCCCTTCGGTGATGATCCGATGATGGGTATAGGCATCCTGCACTTCTTCCCAGGCAATGGTTATGATGTCATACAGATCCCTTGCCGCCTGTTCATGAGCCTGGATACCCTGAGTATCAAGGGTCCCTTTAAACCGTTGGATTAAACCTGCCGCGGAAACCAAGGTTATACCGGCTTTTTCAAACAACAGTGCGGTTCCAGCATCAAGATAAGAAATAGCAGGGAGGGTTTCAGAAAAATGGGCCCCCCAACAGGTATGCCTTAGAGGAGCGAGGGCAGTAATAAAATCATCCCGGTCAAGATATACCTGGGTACTACCCGGAAGATCCTCAAGCAGCCCTGCTTCAATGGCATGGACTATCTTTACAGGCTTCCCCCGGGCAGGAACCGCATATACCCATAACCGGGAATTGGTTGTCTCCGGCATAATATGAAGAATTACATCGGAAAGTCTATCCCGATGCTGAAAGTTAGAAAAAATCCACCCTTCAATTCCTTCGATACGAATAGCTTCTTGGATACGCTGTAATTCTTCAGGGCTCATTAATAGGCGAGCTTTATATCCTCCACGCCTTCAAATCGATCATCAATATTGACGGTTAAAGGAATACCGCCCCAGCTCTCATGGGTCCGTTCTCGACGTACATAGAGACGGACATGGCTAAATTCCCCCTCTTTGTAATATATCGTCAGATAAGGCCATGATTTTCCAGAACCTAAGAGGATAACCTCTCCTTTAGGAGGGGCTGCCTCTGCCGCCCGAGGACCATCTTCAAACCATTCGATGGGAAGATACAAATAATCCAGACCAGGAACGAGAACACCGGTCCGATAGGCTACAACATACCCCTTTTTATACGCATAGACCCGTTCGATAGGAACATTAACGTAATAGTAAGGGGGCCCCCCACTGGACTCATCCTGCGCCAGGAGCGGCATAACCGTTACCACCGCAATACAGAAAACAACACTTAGAAAAATGTGCTTCAAACTAAACCTCCATTTAAGTAGTAATAACAAAGGACCCTAAGATACCTTCTCTATATTATTATGTTATATCACGTCTTTCTGTAGGGTACAAGAGTAAGAAATAAAAATTCTCGTAAGGAGGGGTGCAATTACCCTATCAAGCCGCTGTATCCGTTCAGAACCTGGTAAGCGCTGCCGTTCTAGGTTGAGCAATTCCAGCACTTCTCCCAGATTCGGAGGCAAGGCTGCGTCTAGATGTTCACGGAACAGTGCGGAGAATCGAGGACAGAAACCAGCAGTAGAAATACCTGCTACCAGCTCACCCCGTCGTACCAAGGCAGGGAAAAAAAAGGTACATCGTTCAGGATCATCTACCACATTTACCGGGATTCCCGCAGCCCGGGCATCCTGGGCTACGAGGTTGTTCAGTTCCTTCTTATTAGTGGCTGCAATAACTACCCTAGCCCCTGCGATATCCTCCGGGCTCCTATAAGGACGAGAGAACAGGGTGAGTGAAAGGGCTTTAATGGACGCTGAGGGTTGAGGATCTACCACCCGAAGCTTAGCGCCAAAATCGAGGAGGGATCGGGCTTTTCTCGCTGCTACGGTCCCGCCGCCTACGATAAGGCAGTCCTTTCCCCTAAGATCAACAAATAGAGGAAAATAGGGCACCTTATACCTGCACTACTTCTTCTGATACGGCACCCTTGCGAATCAGAAAACTTTTCAAAACCGGCTCCCCTGTTTGCAGTGAAATAATCACGTAACTCAAGGCAGGGTCAAAGGCAAGGCGAATGTCTTCTTCCGAGGGACGGGCAGGACTCGCGGGGTGGCTGTGGAAGTTTCCCAGCAGGACCAAACCGTTTTTGCGGAGGTCTGCCACTGCCTTGAACTGTTCCTCCGGGGCCATGGAAAAATGCTCCGGACTTTGGTCGAGGTTATTGAGACCGTACACCTTCTTGATCACCTTTTCATCTCCCTGCACTTCCCCGGCCAAGAGGCCGCAGGCTTCGTTAGGAAGACCCTGTCGGGCATGGGCTACTATAGCTGCCCGATATTCAGGAGCAAGCTTCATCATGGAGATCCGCCTCCCATAAAATAGAGGAATTCCACTAGAGCCCCTTCTTTTACCAAGGTCTTGTCAAAATCCGCCCGCAGTATCATCTCATCGTTGAGCTGGACGCTCACATATTCCGGCATCTCCACCTGCACTTCAGCAAGCAATTGCATTACAGAAAGCTCACCGGAAAGTTCAAGTGCTTTTCCATTTGCAGTAATACGTATCGACATGTTCGTAATAACCTCGATAACAAGCAAATTTTCTTTTTTTCTCTATGAAGAGGCTTTTTCAAAACCAATCAGGTTTGGAAAAAAATCTCTTACTCCTAATACTCCTAAGCTTTACCGCTTTTCTCGGTTTTTGACAAGCCCCTGAGTTCGTTGATGATACATAAAAACCCAAGGCTGCTTAGCAGGGGGTATAGGCTGCATCATTCACGTTCTTGATCCTTTGTTAAGGAACGGGACAACACGTCTACCAATATAAGCGCTTCTTCTCTCGTCAAGGTGATGCCTTTCCCCATCTTCTGATGACCCGGAGACCAGTCACGAATATCGAACTTGGGGGTCCGGCCATTCCAGGAGACCAGATTAATTTCTTTTTTCCAGCCCCCTTTATCTTCTCCAAGAACGCCGTAATGTTTCAGTATATCATAGGTAATATCCAGCATATAATCCTCCTAAAATACGCCTCTTTATATGGTATCTTGGGCAGCTCCCCCATGTCAAATTGCGGAACTGCCTCATCTATCAGGCGGTATCTATGGTCAAGATGTCATAAGGATCCTCTCCCAAGCGGCGATGCTGGAGGGCCTCCAAAATATGGATCGGCAGGATCCGTTCTGTCCCCTCCAAGTCGGCAATAGTTCGGGCGACCCGCAATACCCCATGAAAGGCCCTCCCTGAAAGCCCGAGCCTCGTACTGCCTACCCGGAACGCGTTTTCAGCTTCAGCGGTTAATACACAGTACCGTTCGATCATCCCCGGAGTCATCCGACTGTTACGGCGTATTGAGGTGTTCTTGAACCGTTCCTGTTGTATTGCTACAGCCCTGAGGACCCGCTGGCGGATTTCTTCACTGGTCTCTGCTCCGCGTTGCCGTAAAGCCTGGATCTTCGGGGCGTGGACCCCTACCCGAAGTTCCATCCGGTCTAGTAAGGCTGCCCCCAATTTACGCCAATACCGGCGAATCTCTTCAGGGCTGCAGAAACAGCTTACCTCGGTTCTCGGCGAAGCGGTCCCAGTCTCCGCTGGAACCTGCATCCCCAGCCTTCCGCAGGGACAGGGATTAGCCGCCAAAAGAAGCTGAAAATCCGCCGGAAGCCGTACTGGTCCCTCTGCCCGGGAGATACTTATCACCCGATCTTCTAGGGGTTCCCGTAGGGATTGGAGCACATTGGTCCGGAATTCAGGAGCTTCATCCAGAAACAACACTCCCCAATGGGCGAGGCTGATCTCTCCAGGCCGTACGGTCTTACCGCCCCCCAGAATGCCCTCGGCGCTAGCCGAATGGTGCGGCGACCGAAAGGGAGGCTGGGTGATAAGCCCCTCACCCTCTGAGGAAAGGCTTTTTGCTAATTGTCCGGCTAGACTATAGAGCCGAGTTACCTCCACTGCCTCATCGGTGTTCAGAGGTGCCATGATCGAAGGCATACACCGGGCCAGCATGGTTTTCCCTGCCCCAGGGGGCCCAAAGACCAGCAGGTTATGCCCTCCTGCCGCGGCAATTTCCAAGGCCCGCTTATACGGTCCTTGTCCCCGGACCTCTGCAAAATCTCCCCCCAGGGATCCTGCATCTTTTTCTAGCCCTTTTGCCTCGTTTCCAGACGGGGGAAGGGAGGCTTCTTCAAAGGCTGGTAAAGAACCGGTTTCCGCCCGGATCCGCAGGGCATGAACCGCTTCACCTAAGGTAGCAGCCCCGGAGAAACGATCCGCGGCAAGGATGGCCGCTTCCCGGGCATTATCCACAGGGACGATGAATTCCTGGATTCCTGCTTTCAAGCCCGCTACTGTGGCGGCAAGTACACCCCGAACTGGCCGCAACCTCCCTGAAAGCTCCAGTTCTCCCATCACCATGAGATTATCTGGAACAGGGACCATTTTCGCCGCAGCCATCACCGCGAGCGCTATGGGAAGGTCCAAATAGGTACCGTCTTTCCGTACCCCTGCCGGAGCGAGGTTAATCAGGATCCGATCCCGCGGGAAGGTATAGCCTGAATTGCGAAAGGCTGCCATGACCCGTTCCCGGGCTTCCCGGACTGCCCCTTCCGCTAGACCAGTAATATCGATCCCTGGGATGCCCCGGCGTATATCCGCTTCAACCCGGATAATAATACCTTCTGCCCCATAGGGTGCATAAGCCATCACATACATCACCACACCTCGATATACTAGGGCCGTATCCTGGTCCCTGCTTCTATGTGAAATTGCCGCGCCTCTATGGGTAACGGAATGGATAGTATGAACAAAACACCCCGGAGAATAGACTATGCAAAACGAGGGTTTTCCGCGGTAAAAGCCCTGAAGAGCTTGTCCGTGAGGGAATAGGGGTCCGTGATCGGGACAGGAGATCCTGTGCCGGATCCTGAACCAAACCGTCCAAAACAAACAGCCCCTGGGCCATGTTGCACCCAGGGGCTGCTTAAAAGCAAGGAGTACAAACCCTTATTTCTTGGCGATGGGAATCATCCGTTTCTGGCTTTCAGTCCGTTTCTTGATCTCCAAGCTCAGGATACCGTTCTTGAAGTGGGCCGAAATGGTATCAGGGTCCACATTTTCCGGCAGTTTGAAGGAACGGGTGAAAGAGGAACGCCGCCGTTCTCGAATGATAAAGATTTTTTCCTCTTTCTCTTCTTTTTTGCCCCCCTCTTTTTCAGAAACATCCCGAGCAGGTGCGTCCGCTTGCTTGGATTCGATGGTCAAGGTACCGCCGTCCACATGGACTTGGATACTTTCCTCATCATAGCCGGGAAGTTCTGCCTCCAACACGTAGGTGTTCTTGGTTTCCCGGATATCTACCGCAGGCAGATGGGTGAAAACCCTCGCGCTTGGAAGCAGGGAGGAGTCTCCGAAGAATGACTCCACATACCGATCAAAGTCATCCAAAGCATTTTCAAGCATAGCAGGACGATACAAGGTTACCGATTTCATAACATATCTCCTTAACGTATAATAGATTTGTTCGATGGCAGATTGCCGCTCCGGTTCCACGGTAGGCTCCCGGTTGCTGGTATTCCCCATCAACAGTAATATATAAGCATAAGCCGTGCCAACCATAGATAAAACGCCTGTTTTTTTGTATAGCACCTGATAAAAGGCTAATGCTAGGGTATATAAAGAAATACGACACCCTCTTTCCAGGGCTATGCCGAAGGTTAGTCGGTAAGACGCTGCATCAAGCGATAATGTACTAAAAAAATGTATCATTTTAATACATACGTGTTATTTTGGAATTATCTGTGTGTTATTATGATACATTTTTTTACCGCAACCTCCTACCAGTGGGAACTGAGGTACCAGCTACAGGATGCGTTTTAGCAGTACTTGTCACATCCTCCCCCTTCAGGGCATAGTATACTTATTCATGACCATAAGCCAGGAAGACGCCCTTTACGATTTTCTCGAAAATATTACCGAGCCCTTTACATCGGAAGAGGCGGCAGTTCATATTCGTAAACATAATCACCAGAAAACCGGACGTCTGGCCCTGGAGATTGCGTCGTTTCTTGATTCCCGGAAACTTGCTTTCCCCGTGGATGCCAAAAAATGGATTTCCCGGCGAGGTTGTTTTGAACAGGTCCGGTTTGTTATTAATCCAACCCGGCTGGAATTGCTGAACGGCATCTTGATTCCCGGTCATCGGTGTATCCCCTTTGCCAATCCAGTGCTTTTCCCTCAAGAATACCTGTTTTATTGGACGTATACCCCTATCACCTTCACTACTATTGAAGGATCACCGGAAGAATTTTATCCCTATTACAGCATCTATGGGGAAGAGTATGCTCCCCAGTATGTGGCTCGGGATAATCCTGAAAATGAAGCGGCTTTTAATTACGATCCTTATGATGATCCTCTTGAGGTTTCCATCCAAGCCCTGGATATGCGGAACATATACCGGGAATCCTCCTTTGTGCCTGGGGATCGGTTTATGGTCCGTACCCTGAATTGGAAGGAAGGGAAGTTTGAGTTAACCCGGGTGGGTAAAGACCAGTGGTCTCCGTCTGCACTAGAGGATTGGTGCGAGGCTGCGGAACAGGGATTTAAAGCCTCTTTTGAGCAGTTTGGTCCGGGCAATACGACGGAAGAACAGATCGCCTTTGCGTACTGGTATGGGGGGGAACGGATGCGAGATGTGCCTGCATATTCTTTGGAGGATTTTTTATACGATAAAACCAAGCGTATTGAAACCACCGCGTATGGGATTGAAACCCGGTTCTGGTATGCAGGCAAAGAAATTCCAGACCATAAACACCTTGAAGAACAGCAGAGCCTACCGGACCGGAGTATGATCGAGGATCTGCTCTACAAGAAAAGAATACCCGTATCGGAATACGTGGTTCTCGCGTATGTACGGGACGCCCTGTTTCGCCATGATCCGGATATCTCCCGAATTATTGAACGTATCATTCCTCCGGTCTTGGGTATAACTGAACGGGAATGGCATTTTCTTGCGGGCTATATTGTAGATGCCCTTGATGAATTCAAGGATACCTATAGCCTTTTCACGGATAAAGTCATGGGGCCGATACGGCAGCGGGTGGGAGAACTGCATACCGCGGTGCTTGACTTAACCGCCCGTCTCCAAAAAGGGGATATTGACGCTTCATGGTTGCCCAAACACACCTTCATCATCCTTTCTCAGATTCAGGGACATGCCGCAGGGGTACTGGAGGATCTCAGTACTGATGAAGCCCCCTCGGCGGTGGAATTGGAAGCTATGGATAATTCCCTGGATAGCATGATCGAGACCTATGAAGACATAAAAGAATTGATCGATGATGCCTTGGATAATTTCAGGCGGAATAATATTTCGGTGGTCAATCTCAAGAGTACCAAGACCAGGGAGGGCCGGATTATTCAGGCGGGGATAGGCGGGATCGATGTATGGCGACGTATAGTCATCCCTGAAACATACCGCTTGGAGGATCTGCATCGGATCCTCCAAGCGGTCTTCGGCTGGAAGGCTATGTATGGGTTTCGGTTTCTCAGCCCCGATATTCCGGTGTATAAGACCACCAGCCATGTGCTCACGCTGTATGGCGGTACTAAGGCCGGAGGGAAGAAACCGCCCACGCAGGAAGATCCCGGGCTCGATCTCACCCTAACTATGGAAGAGCTGAGCGCTCAGGGTATCACCGAATTGTCCTATGAATATGGGCCCCTATGGAACGTGAAGATCATTATCCTTTCCCGGTTGGATATGGATAGTAAAGAATCGATCCGATGTATTGCAGGGGCAGGCGCGGCTCCTCCTGAATCCATTGACGGCCCCATCCGATTTCGGAAATATGTATCTATCCTTGAAAACGGAAGTTTTACTGAACGGCAAAAGGCCCTCCATGAGCTGGGTCAGGATTTTGATCCGGAAACCTTTGATATGGAAGCCTGCAATCAAAGTTTAAAACATATATAATCGAAGCTGGTAATTTAGTATAAAGACGTACTAATAGAGTTGTTCAAAAACTGAAGTTTTTGAACAAATTCCGATAAAAAACAGCAAAATGCGGAGCATTTTGCAAGACTTGTTCGATAACCAACCAGGTTATCGAACAAATCCAATAAAGGAATCTATATGGAAAAAAGCATTGAGGAACAGGGTCTTATTACCCTGATTCAAAAAGGGGGGATATACCTGG
>JAIRLU010000148.1 GCA_031259215.1 Treponema sp.
TATGCTGCAATTCAGTATTCCCAGCATTAGTGCAGATAGTCAGTTCCTTTATACGGTCGTTGATCAAATATGCATCGGTCAGAGCGTTGGGCATCCGGGAAATACCGCCGTCAATGTAATTTTTCCGCTTACCCTCTTCGGCGGCACCGGTAGAAGGGAGGGATAAATTTTATGGATATACATGAATGCCAAGCTATATTAGAGTTGTTCGGAAACCTCAGTTTCCGAACAAGTCCATTGAGTATCTTTGAAAACAGCTTGAACCATATTGTTTCCGAACAGGGTAAGTTGGTATTGTCTTATGCTGAATTGTCTCAAAAAAGAGATACTATTCTTAAAGAATATGAAAATAGTAAAGCTACCATTTTTTCATCTCTTTTCAAATTTCGCCTTGAGAATTTTCATAGTGAAATGTTGAGGAAAATACTTGATAAAAATACGCCAGAAATAGGTAGCGCACACTATTTGCAGGTATTTGTGAAGCTGTTGCATAAAATAAACCCGAAAATAAAAGATCACTTTTTTTCTGATGTTGTTTCTATAGAATGTGAGGTGGGTAAAACAAAACAAGACGGGCGTATCGACATATTTATACAAGATAGCAAATATGCGATAATTATTGAAAATAAAATAAATGGCGCTCCGGATCAACCAAACCAGTTGGCTAGATATCTAAAATACGCAAAAGATAATGGGAAAGAAGTTATTGCGATAGTCTACCTTCCATTATTTAAAAATACTTCACCTCCAATTGAAGGTTATGCCAAAGAGTTCGATACATATATCCCTGAAATCAGAGAGAAACTTATTATCTTACCCGTTATTGACAATATGCACCCTGATATGGTACATGGTTTTTTGGAACCATGTCTGCAATTTGATGGGAACAATGAAAGACAAACATATATACTTTCTCAATATATGAAATTATTACAGTCATTAAAAGGAGAAGCAAAGATGACGGAAGACATTGACATGGAATTTCTAAGGGAATGCTACAAAAACAAAAAATGTATTACCATTGTAGAAAACATCAACGATGTTTGGACCAAGCGGGAATATCTTCTTGGCGGCCTCTTGCGAGAAACTGTCAGGAATAGGCTCATTACCGAGCTCGGTTTTGTGATTGATAGCGAAGATGAGAATGGTTTATATAAACAAATCAATAATAAATTTATATTGTGCTTTTATTCTACGCCTGATGACAATTTATTTTATATTGGCTTTTGGTCTGACAGCGAAATAGATGAAAGCCTAAGAAAGGCATTAGAAAAAAGTCTGAATCCTGTAACACCGGAGAAATAGAGTTGTTCAAAAACTGAAGTTTTTGAACAAATTCCGATAAAAAACAGCAAAATGCGGAGCATTTTGCAAGACTTGTTCGATAACCAACCAGGTTATCGAACAAGTCCAATATTTTGGTGGGGTAACCGACTGGGGCGAGCCTAGTAATTGGCTTTTGAAAAACTTTCGTATTGGTGAGTATAAAGAACCTCTGGCGGAAATTACAGAATACTTGATTGAAAGATACAAATTGCTCGAAACCAGGGTGAACGCACTAAACTATAGGAGGAAAAAATGACTGAACCTTTCATGCTTCATCAAAATAGTGCTTTTTGGAATGGGTAAAGACCCCAGCGGGAGCGACGTACACCCGCTCACGGGAGTATGGTAACCGTGAGTAAACGGCTTTTATACCCCGAATCAGGGCATCCTGGACATTTTGACTTATAATTCCGCTGTAACGAACAGAGACAAGGAAAACAGGGGCGTGCAGTTGCACAAAACCACCCGTGTCCAGGCAAGCCCTGCTTAACAGTTACCTTTTGAAGCGGTATACTGAATCTGTGGGAATATTGTATATTATCGGTACCCCTATTGGCAACCTGGGAGACATGAGTTACCGGGCAGTAGAGACCCTCAAGACCTTGGATCTTCTAGCCTGTGAGGATACCCGCCGGACCCTCAAATTGTTGAGTCATTTTGGGATACACCTCTCCTTGCTTTCCTGCAGGGCTCAGAACGAAGTGAAGGCAGCGGAAAAGGTCATCACCGCATTGACGGAAGGAAAAATCGTGGGATATGCCAGCGATGCAGGAACTCCGGCCCTAAGCGATCCCGGTGCAGCCTTGGTACAGCGGGTGGTGCAGGCCGGACATGAGGCTATTCCCCTTCCAGGCCCTTCCGCTTTTACAGCCTTGGTGAGTGTTTCCGGGGGGAGGGATAAAAGCGTCTCCTTTGAGGGCTTCCTCTCCCCCAAGGCAGGACGCCGTCGATCCCGGCTCAAGGAACTGTTAGCCCGGGATTCTGCTTTTGTCCTCTATGAATCCCCCTTTAGAATACTTAAGCTTTTAGAAGATTTGACCGAATTTGATAGGGATCGGTACGTGTGTGTAGGACGAGAGATGACTAAACTGCACGAAGAATACCTCCGCGGTTCCGTTGAGGAGGTGCGGTCGATGGTAACGGAAAAAAATGAACTACGAGGCGAGTTTTCAGTCTTTGTATCTGGAAATAAGGTCCATTAAACTATAAACTATTAATGGGTGTATGTCGATATTGTAAAGAGGTAGGGTAAGCGTATGATGATTGATAGGATAGGCTCTATAAACCCCATTGCATCTGGTAAGTATGATTGGAATAATCAAACTAACCGAACGGTACAAACTGATTCCATTAGCCTTTCTCCAGAGGCCGTGGAAAGGAGTGAGTTGCATCGGGCACATGAACTGGTGGCTTCTGCTTCTGATGTCCGTTTGGATCGTATCGCAGAGCTTAAACAAAAGATTGCTGATCCGTCATATATTAATGATACCATTATACAGGCTACAGCAGATACAATTATAGCTGCTTTGGGTTTGTAAGTTTCGGTTTAGTAAGTACGAGTGGTAATAAACAAGGTGGAATGAGCGGATTCCACCTTTTTAATTTTTCACCCTAACAGGTAAGTTCTTTAAAAACGGTTATTTCCAAACAAGTACGATGATACCTCTGTATAAACTGGAAAAATTTCCCCCTTCCCTTAGATTGCGTAAAATAGTAAAAATCTTTGGTGAAGCCGAATACCGGCTGAGCCTAGGTATAGACCTATCCACCGAAGACTACAGGTATCTGGTCCATATCCTGGAACTCCTCACACCCGATCCCGGCTTTGCCCCGGGGATTACCCAGGCTATCAATGATGCCTACAGAACCTTAAAAACCGGATCCCCCCTACAGGGGCAAGACTTGAGCTGTGTCCTCAATACGATTCGGCACTTCCTTCTGGCAGAGACCGGCCAGGCTCCTGCAGATTGGGACTTTATCGACCACACCGGCAGGCTTGACCCGGAGAAACGGTGTTGTTTCCCAGGAATGCGGGTCTACCTAGAAGATATCCGGTCTCCCTTCAATGTAGGGGCCATATTCCGTACCGCCGAATCTTTTGGGGTGGAAACTATCTTCCTTTCCCCCTGGTGTGCGGATCCGAATCATCCCCGGGCAGCACGGACCGCTATGGGTTGCGTCTCGATCTTAGCTTGGGAACGGCTTTCTCCAGATAAGGGCCTTGAAAGTACGTTTTCTTGTGAAGGCCCTTGCTTTGCCCTGGAAACCGGCGGAATCGAACTTGGGGATTTTACCTTCCCCCTCCAGGGAACCCTGATCGTCGGTTCCGAAGAATTAGGGGTAAGTCCTCAAGCGCTGGCTGTGGCAGATGCTTCTCTGGGCAGGGTATCCATCCCCACCTATGGAACCAAGGGTTCCCTCAATGCTTCGGTGGCCTTTGGTATTGCTTTACAGTCCTGGGCAGCGGTCTTAGCTAAGGTGTGTTACCCCTGTCCATGAAGCACTTTTAGGGAGACCCATTGAATGCCCCAGCCCATTGAGGTACAATGGATTCTGCAAAGGACGGGGTTATTATGAAACTATTAGTCATCGGCTCTGGAGGCCGGGAACACGCCTTGGCGTGGAAATTAGCCCAGTCAGAGCGGGTCAAGCGGGTATATGTGGCCCCGGGAAACGGGGGGACCGAAGAGGAAGCACAATGCGAAAACCTGTGGATCCCAGAAACTATCGCGTCCGCTGCAGGACAGGAAGCCCTATGTGCTTTTGCCCGGGAGACTGGGATCGCCCTTACCCTGGTAGGCCCTGAAGCGCCCTTGACCGCAGGCATAGTTGACCGGTTCCGTTCCTGCGGTTTAGCCATCATCGGACCAGATAAAAACGCTGCCCGCCTTGAGGGGAGCAAGGTCTTTTCTAAGTCTTTTATGGAAAAGTACGGGGTCCGTACTGCCCAGAGCAGGAGCTTTTCGGATTATACCCGGGCCTTGGCCTATGCAGCGGAACATTTTAAACAGTCGGATCATCCTCTGGTCATAAAGGCAGATGGCCTTGCCGGAGGGAAAGGGGTGGTTATCGCGGAGCAGTATGCTGAGGCAGAAGTAACCCTGACCTCGTTTATGCAGGAGGGCAGTCTGGGAAATGCCGGGAAGGCAGTGGTCATGGAGGCATTTCTTTCAGGACATGAGGTATCGGTTTTGGCTGCGGTGCATGTAGTACCGGGCAAACCTGGAACCATTCTGCCCTTTATTGCCGTCCGGGATCACAAGCGCCGTTTTGAAGGCGGCCAGGGGCCGAACACCGGGGGTATGGGGGCTATTGCGCCGGTTCCGGATTTTTCCGTGGCCGCTGCTGAGGACTTCCGCCGTTTCATCTTGGAACCAAGCCTCCGAGGCATGGAGCAGGAAGGTATGGATTACCGGGGTTTCATCTTCTTTGGTCTTATGGTCCAGGATACCCATTGTTCCCTCCTGGAATACAATGTGCGCCTCGGAGATCCGGAAACCCAGGCACTAGTCCCCTTGATGGATTTCGATCTTACCCAACTCTGCGATGCTATCCTTACCGGAAAGCTCCGGGATTTTTCCCTCCGATGGAAGGCAGGCGCGGTCTGCGCCCCGGTTGCGGTGGCTGCAGGGTACCCCGGTTCTTACCAGACCGGTTATCCCATCAGCCTGGATCAGGAAGGGTTCTCCCAAACCGGGGCCCTGCTTTTCATCGCAGGAGCGGAAAAAAAAGCAACTAAAGAAAACCATTCTAGACTGTACACTGCTGGAGGCAGGGTCTTGGGAGTATCTGCCTTGGGTACTGACCCGGAAGACGCTTGGGAACGGGCATACCGGGGTATGGGGGCAATCAGCTTTGAAGGCATGGCCTTTAGAACGGACATAGGCCGCGGGCCTCCCCATCCATGACGATCCAGCTTTGGTATGGGCTGTTCCGGGCGGGCTTTGCCGTGGTCTTTATGGGGCTCCATATCGCCCTGATGATCGGGCTTTTGGTGGCGTGGCAACGGGATAGACGGGCCTGCGCTCAGGGGTTTTTCCTCTGGGGGCCTACGCCCCAAGGGGTGCTCCCCAGGGTTTCGGTGATTATCCCGGTTCATAATGAACAGGTTTGGTTGCCTTATCTGCTGCAGAGTCTTGCGGTACAAGAGTATCCCAAGGCTGAGTTTATCTTTATTGATGATCGCTCTTCCGATGCAAGCCTGGAGATCCTCTGGAGGTTTGCCGGGACTTTTCCTGAAGGAACGGTTCAGATTATCACCTTGCAGGAGAATCCCGGGCCAAACTACAAACAGTATGCCTTGGGAAAAGGTATTGCCGTGGCATCCGGGGAATTCCTCCTCTTTACCGATGCAGACTGCCAAGTACCTCCCACATGGATCCGTTCCATGCTGGCTCGGATGGGGGATACCCAGGTAGGGCTTACCATCGGCCCGGTGTTTAAATGTTCCCAGGAACCAGGTTTCTTGTACCAGTACCAATGCTTTGATCATGCAGTACGGTATATGTATCTTGCCGGTTCCACCGGTATTGGGGCTGCTGGAGGAGGATTCGGTAATAACCTTATCCTTCGGGAGGAGGCCCTTCGATCCATTGGGGGGTATACTACGGTGCCGGTCTCTCCTACCGAAGATGCCGCCCTCATTGCCCGACTCCGGGACTGTTCTACCTATCAGATTCGGTCAGCTTTTGGGAAAGAGGTTTTTGTTATGACCGGGGTAGAACATTCCTGGGAGGACTTTACGAACCAGGCCCTTCGTTGGAACAACGGGGGCTTGTTCAGCCCTGATCCTGCCACCCGATTTAATTTCCGGATATTGATGATCACCATCTCCACAGGTATCCTCGCGCTGTTCGTATTGCCCATCATTCCTTCACTATGGCCTCTGAGCGGGGCGATACTGCTTGCGATGATCCTGAATACCCTGGCTACCCTTAAACTATTCGGATCCGCCCTCCCGCCCAAAAAGACGATCTACCTCATACACGTGGTCTTTACGCCCTTGTATTTTACCGTACTCACCATCCTGGGTTTTTGCAGGTTCAAAGTTACCTGGAAAGGGAACATCCTAAAAACCCCCTGGCAGCAGGATAAGAAACAGCCCGTCCCGAATTACCGCGAATAAAGGAGTATTCCTCCGATCGGTATATTGGACTTGTTCGAGAACCCGGTTGATTCTCGAACAAGTCTCCAAAAAACGTGGATTTCTTCATAAAATCCATGTTTTTTATCGTTTTTTAAGCGGAAGTTGTTCGGAAACTGAGGTTTCCGAACAACTCTATGTATGATATTATTTGCATAAATATGCTAAAATTGCAGTACTTTATCTTGACACAGTAATTCTCTGGATTTTATAGTAGCCATAATGTAGACCACCATAGCTTATAAGTGAGGTACGACCCATGGATTCTTATACTGGACGCATTACCAGTCTGCGTATCGAGCATGTCACCAAACGGTTCCCCGGTATCCTGGCGAGTAATGATATTTCTTTGAGTGTAGGAGAGGGCGAAGCCCTTGCCTTGGTAGGGGAGAACGGTGCAGGAAAAACCACCTTGATGAACATCCTCATGGGACTGTACCAGCCCGATGAAGGCCGGATCCTCATCAATAATGAGGAAGTACGGTTTCATACCCCGAAAGACGCCATCGCCGCGGGATTGGGGATGGTCCATCAACAGTACATGCTGGTTCCAAACATGACGGTGCTGGAAAACATTGCCTTAGGATACCGGCAGGCCTGGAATCCGCTGAAACTCAATACCGCCATGATCCGATCCCGGATTGAAGAGATCGCTCAGCACTACGGCCTGCCTGTGGATGCAGATGCGTATATTTGGCAGCTTTCCGTGGGGGAGCAGCAGCGGGTTGAACTGGTCAAGACCTTGTGCCTGGGGGCGAAGTTTCTCATCTTGGATGAACCTACCAGCGCCCTCACCCCCCAGGAAACCGATGAGCTTATCGCCCTGTTGAAACGGATGACCCAGGAACTCTCCCTCATTTTCATCAGTCATAAGCTCCAAGAGGTCAAAAGCCTCTCTACCAAGGTTACGATTCTCCGCCACGGGGCGGTGGTGTTTGAAGGAAACACCGCGGACCATTCGCCGGCAGATATTGCCGCGCTCATGACCGGACACGAGGTGGAGCTTCCCCAGAATACCGAAAAACCCTGTACCGGAGAGCCGGTCATGGAGATTAAGGACCTCTGCGTGAAAAGCGACCGGGGGTTTCTTGCCTTGAACAAGCTCAATCTCTCAATCCGAGCCGGGGAGATCGTGGGTTTGGCCGGAGTTTCAGGCAACGGGCAGAAGGAGCTTGCCGAAGCTATCAACGGCCTACGGAAGATAGAGTCCGGTACCATTACCTTCTTTAATACAGGCCTGGGTAACACCTCATCGGCCTATGTCATTGGGAAGGGCATGGGTTATATTCCTGAGGAGCGTAATATCGAAGGGATCGTCCCCAGTTTCTCCATCAAAGAGAACTTTATCCTCAAGGATGTAGCCCGGAAACCTTATTCCCGTCATAGTTTCCTCAAACAGCAGGTGATCAATACCACTGCGGAAACGCTTAGGCAGCAATTCGATATCCGCAGCCCCAGTACCCAAGTGGCCGCAGGCGCCCTCTCCGGTGGGAACATTCAGAAAGTCATTCTCGCCCGGGAACTGACCCGGAATCCCCGTTTCCTTATTGCGGTCTATCCCATTCGAGGGCTTGATCTCGGTGCGGCGGAGTTTATTCACAAGCAATTACTGGCGAAACGGCGGGAAGGGATCGGGATTCTGCTGATTTCTGAGGAATTGGAGGAGATCATGAACCTTTCAGACCGTATTGCGGTGATCTTCAAAGGTCATATCCAGCAAATCCTAGACCGTAACGAAGCGAATCGGCGAAATCTGGGTATGCTCATGGCAGGAGTAAAAGATGTCGAAGCAATTTAAAGTCGCTTACCAAATCACCATCGTCATACTAGCCGCCTTGGTGGCAATGCTCATGGCCGCAGTGGTTCTCCTCAGCATAGGCGCGGATGTTTTGCGGGTCTATCAGGTGATCCTCACAGAGCCGCTGAAAAACCTATCCCTCATTGCAGAGGTCATGCTGAGAGCAATCCCGCTCTCCATCATCGCCTTGGGTATTTCCGTAGCCTACCGGAGCGGGATCATCAATATCGGGGCAGAGGGGCAGATGGGGATGGGTATTCTTGCCGCCACTGCCACTGCCCTGTTCCTTCAGGATCTGCCGCGGCCGTTGCTGTTGCCCCTGGTCCTCTTCGCCGGATGCATGGGAGGCGGGATCTGGGGCTTGGTCCCAGGTTTCCTCAAGGCCAAACTTGAGGTGAGCGAACTCCTTTCCACGGTGATGCTCAACTATATCGCGGCCCAGTTGTACACGTTCTGCCTCCGGGGGCCGCTCCTTGATCCGGCAGAGCTTACCTTGGGGAGCGGTACCCCCCAGTCTATGCGCTTAACCCGCTCAATCTGGCTCGACCGGATCATCCAGGGAACCCGCCTTCATACAGGGGTGTTTATCGTCCTGGTCCTCGCGGTGGTGGTTTTTCTGCTCCTATGGAAAACCGCTTTCGGCTACAAAATGCGCGCTGCCGGCGCTCAGGATCGGGCGGCTCGATACGGCGGCATCAACGTGGCCAAGTACATGATCATCTCCATCGGGATTTCCGGAGCCTTGGCGGGGCTTGCAGGAGCGGTGGAGATTGCCGGAGTACATCACCGGGCCATTGAAGGCATCACCGGGGGGTATGGCTTTAGCGGTATTGTGGTGGCCCTCTTCGGAGGACTCCATCCTGCAGGGATCATCCCTGCGGCCTTTTTCTTTGGCCTGCTCATCGTAGGAGCAGACATGACCCAACGGATGGTGGGGGTTCCTGCCAACATGGTGCAGGTATTGCAGGGGATCATCATCCTGGTGATCGTAGCGGCCAAGATGATCCTAGCCAACCCCTATCTCATGGAACGGAGTTGGCGCAGCTACCAAGCCATACTCGGCAGAAAGGAGGTCCTCACATGAACTTTATTATCAACATTCTTTCCCTGAGCGTACCCTTTTCCGTAGCCCTCTTGATTGCCGCTTTGGGTGAAGTAGTGAACCAGCGGGCAGGGATCTTCAACCTCGGCTGCGAAGGCATTATGGCTCTAGGCGCCTTTATCGGGATCTTCATCCCCTATATGGTAGGCCACGGTGGAGCTACCCCCGGGGTCTTTAACCTGTTGGGGCTTATTGCTGCCGCTACTACAGGCGCCCTCTTAGGGTTATTCTTCGGCGTGGTGGTGGTTAGCTTCCGGGCGCCCCAGGGGATTGCCGGTATCGGTTTACAGATGTTCGGCGTAGGTACTGCAGGTACCTTGTTCCGGCATTTTGTCGGCGGGACCCAGAGCGTGCCAGGTATCGGCGCAGCTCCCATCCCGCTCCTGTCCCAGCTCCCCATTTTGGGGCCGATCCTCTTTAACCACAACATCTTGGTATACCTGGCCTTCCTCATGGTTCCCCTTACCTGGTACCTCCTCTCCAAAACCCCCTGGGGTCTCCAGGTTCGGGCAGTGGGTACCTATCCCCGGGCCGCGGATTCGATTGGGATTCACGTCAACCAGGTACGCTACCAAGCCCTGGCAGTGGGAGGCGCCATGGCCGGGCTTGCCGGAGCCTACCTATCCTTATGTCAAGCCAAGATGTTCAGCGATTCCATGATTGCCGGTCGAGGGTTCATTGCGGTTGCCCTGGTCTACTTTGGTCATTGGAGTCCGGTGAAGATCATGGGGGGAGCCCTCCTGTTCAGCCTTGCCCAGTCCTTTCAACTGGCCATACAAGGGCAGGGGATTAATTTTCCCTATGAATTTGCGGTGATGTTACCCTACCTCACGGTCATCGTGGTGCTTGCCTTTGCCCGGAAGAACCAGCACATGAGCCCTGCAGCCCTGGGTAAACCCTTTAACCGGGAAATGCGTATCTAAACCTAGAACCGGCGAATTGGAGACCCGGATCAAATGGGTAGAGCACCCTTGTGTAAGACCAACAACATGAATAGAGCAGAGCAGCGATTTTAAGCAATGTGGCGGGATTCAGTGGGATGGGGATTGTAAAGGGTTTGCATATAGTGCAATAAAAAGGGGCGCTGGGTTCTCGGGCAGGGGTTCAAAAAAGCTCGGATGCGGGTGTTGGCAGGGGGAGGCCTAAGACGAGTGCGGCTCCGGGGCGAATTCGGGGGCAACCTCGCTTGCAGCACGGGCAGCCTCGGGATTGGTTCTAAACAACTTACGGAATTCATCCCAACGTTTCATTTCTGCTATAAGCCAGGCTTCGTATATTTCGTACGCTCTTTCATATTCTTCTTTGTCATCAAATGCTTCATAGATAGGTTCGCCATCATTACATCGAGCATCTTTAAAAATATCTATGGATTTCTTGTTCATTATTGTATCTCCCACCCATAACGTTCTCGTATGTTTTCTATCCTCTCCCTTTCAGGAAGTCCCTTGAGGCTTTTGATAAAACGGATACCTGCTGTTTTTCTTCATCCCTTTCTAAGAGTAACCTAGTTCCAGTACGGATTGGTATGGAATAGACCGTACCCTGTGGGTGCTGATAAAGACCATTTTGCCTAATGAGAGGAGCCGCACGATGCTGTCCGCCATCGGCTTGTCTAAGGCCGGACGATGCCCAGAGACAAAAGGCCGTTATAGATAAGCTGTACTGCAAAACCGGCCAGGATGAGCCCCATGATTTTTTCCATCACAAAAATGCCCATAGTCCCCAATACCCGGAGAATCAGGACGCTGGCCCGCAGAACCATAAACATGCACAGGAGTCCGATGAGCAGGGCGGGAAGCAGGGTGAGCACGGACGAAAGCCAGGAATCACCCCCTGATACATAGGTCATGATCACGGTGAGGAGTCCGGGACCTGCGATCATGGGGATGGCCAGAGGGAAAAGAGCCACAAAGTTGCTCTGAGTATCTTCATTCCCGACGGAGGGTACCCGATTGGTCTTGGGTTTTGAGTAGATCATCTCAAAGGCAATCATAAAAAAGAGGCCTCCCCCGGAAATATAAAAGGCCCCGGGCCGGATGCCGAAAAAGTCGAGGATGAATTTCCCGCAGAACAGGAATACCCCCAGGACCAGAGTAGCGAAGAGGATTGCCTTGAGGATAATACGGTTCCGGGTTTTCCTATCGTAGGAGGAGGTAAGCCCCAGAAAATAGGGAATAATCCCAATGGGATCCATTACAAGCAGAACCGTGAAAAGAATCTGCAAAAAACCATGATTCATCTTGCTACCTGTATACCCGGTCGATATAAAGTGCCGTAAAAAGCCGCAGCACTTCGGGACAAAGCGGATCCTACTCCCGGCTTCATAGTTCCAGTCCAAGACGCCTATGGTTACCATCAGATGGATCATAGCCGGCGCTAAAAATGTCCACCTTCGGATATTGGAGGATTATCCTTGAAATGTCAAGGTCATACCGGTCCACGGCAGCGATGCAACCTTTCAAAAATTTATTAAAAAACGCGCTGAACATGCTGTTTTCGTAAATCAGTATCTTATAAGGATTTATTTTCTAAGCCCGGTTAAAACGCAGCAGAGATTTTGCGTGAAAGCAACGCCGCAGGTTGAACCACTTTAGCGGTGAAGCATACAGACCTGCTATGTGCAGCAGGGGAATTTTTAAGGTATGTCTTATAATAGAGTTGTTCAGAAACCTCAGTTTCTGAACAACTTCCGCTTAAAAAACAGCAAAATGCGGAGCATTTTGCAAGACTTGTTCGATAACCAACCGGGTTATTGAACAAGTCCAAT
>JAIRLU010000149.1 GCA_031259215.1 Treponema sp.
ATTGGACTTGTTCAATAACCCGGTTGGTTATCGAACAAGTCTTGCAAAATGCTCCGCATTTTGCTGTTTTTTAAGCGGAAGTTGTTCAGAAACTGAGGTTTCTGAACAACTCTATTATATAGGCGCTCCCCTTGATCCAGTACCTCTTTCCTCAGATCCTTCACTTATGGTACTATGAAGCATGAATAAACGCACGATCCGGGCGGATGGGTTCTTATTGTTGACCTCGTGTATTTGGGGTTTTGCCTTTGTAGCGCAGCGTAGCGGTATGGAATATGTAGGTCCCTTTATGTTTAACGGGATACGTTTTATCCTGGGGAGTTTTTCCCTCCTTCCCCTTATTATGGTAAGAAAAGCAAGACTTGAATCTAATAAACCCGAATCAATGCCAGCCTCCACAAGAGCGGAAACAAGGGCTTGGATAGGCCCTTCCCTATTGGCAGGAACCTGTCTTTTTATCGCCGCTTCCCTTCAACAAATAGGGATTATCTACACTACAGCGGGACATTCCGGGTTTATCACCGGCTTGTATGTGGTGCTGGTCCCTATATTCGGTATAGGGCTGAAAAGAAAAACCGGCTTACCTACCTGGATAGGCGCGGTATGTACCCTCACGGGGCTTTTTTTTCTCAGTACTGCAGGGAATATGAGCACTATCAATCTCGGTGACGGGATTACCGCAGTGGGGGCCATTTTCTGGGCTTTCCATGTCTTAGTGATTGATCGATTGGTACAAAAAGTCGATCCCCTTATTCTGTCAGCAGGACAATTTGCCTGGTGCGGTATCTGTTCCCTGGTCCTTGCCTATGTGGGGACCGAATCCTTTTCCCTTGGTGCGATGGTACAGGGACTGGTTCCCATCCTTTACAGTGGATTAGGGTCCGTGGGTATCGCCTATACCCTCCAGGTTGTAGCCCAGCAGGATGCCCCTCCTGCCCATGCTACGATCATCCTTTGCCTGGAAGGGGTCTTTGCCGCCATAGGGGGATGTCTCATCCTGGCTGAGCCTTTGGGTCCATGGACGCTCGTGGGTTTCACCTGCATGTTCTGTGGCATGGTAGCCACCCAATGGGAGGTCATCGCCGGGCTTGCTAAGGCTTCCTAAATGGGTAAGCACACCGCGCTACTCCCAAGGGACCACCAGGTACGGCTTTTTACTAATGATCGGGAAGGGATCTTTCTCCGACGGCCTAACCGCTTCCTCATCATCATTCAGGATGGTGCTGAAGAACTGGCATGTCATTGCCCCAATCCGGGGCGGCTTATAGAATTCCTCTTTCCTGGAATCCGGATGATCCTAGAAAAACGGCTCCTTCACCAGGATCTTGGAACTTCAGCAGGGAAAGCTGGTTCAAAACCCAAGACTAACTGGACCATCGGCGGGGTGTATTACCGGAATAGGGTGGTTCCGCTTTTTGCGGCCCGGGCAAATCTTGCAGCGGAAGGCCTGATCCTGAGAAAAATCATCCCCGGCCTCAAGGAACTTCATGCTGAGTATAGGGTCGGTTCCTCTCGGTTTGATTTCATGGGGCTTGATGCAGAAAACAGGCCTCATCTGATTGAGGTGAAGGCCTGTTCTCTGGTGGAAAACCGGGTGGCTATGTTTCCCGATGCACCCAGTACCCGGGCTTTGAAGCATCTGGAAGAACTGGCGGCCCTTACCAACCAGGGGTATTGCGGTCATGTACTTTTTGTCATTGTCCATGGCAACCCCCAGGTGTTCATCCCAAACCTGCACACGGATCCTCTCTTTGCCGCTGGACTCAGTCGTTATGGAATAGCAGCAGATCCCCCAGAGGAGGATAGCTCAGAGATAGTAAGCCCTGGGGCCGGTAAAGTACAGATTCATGCCAGTCTGCTTCGGTGTAACCCTCAGGGGGAGGCCCTGTTAGCCGCTCCCTCCGTGCCGGTGGATCTTCGTCATGGAGCATTAGCCGAAAGTAACCGGGGGAATTACCTGATACTCCTGGAAGTGCCTGAGGAAAAGAGCGTTCAGGTCGGATCCCTGGGGACCTGTACCTTTGTCCCAGGCTGGTACGTGTATACCGGGTCTGCGCAAAAGCATCTATCCCACCGGGTCAACCGGCATCTGCGCAAAATTCGAAAACACCCGCACTGGCATATTGATTATCTTACCCCTCATACGAAGGCCATCAAAGCCCTGCCCATCATGTCTTACCAGAACCGGGAATGTGAGCTTGCTCGAAACCTCTTGGCCTTAGGGGGCAAGGCAATCCCCGGGTTCGGATGTTCCGACTGCTGCTGTAAAAGCCATCTCTTTTATTTTGCCGACCCGCCTATGGGAAACCGGGCCTTTGTGGAACTGCTGCTCCGGCATAGAGCGCGCTTCTCATGAAGTGCTTTTCGGGGAGGGTGGGCAGATCCTTTCCTCCAAAAAACCTGCGTCATGAAGAGCGTCAGCCTTAGCGGGATCGTACTACTCCCTGGCGTTTACAATAGGAGGGGATCACGCAACGGGAACAAAAGGGACTTACCGGTCGACAAAGGCGCTGCCCATAGAGCACCAGGAGGGAGTTGATACCCTTCCAATACTTCCGAGGAAGTACCGCTCTAAGGGCAGTTTCGGTCTGTTCAGGAGTGGTGGATGCAACCCACCCAAGGCGGTTACTGATCCGGTGTACATGGATATCTACACAAATCCCATCTAGATCAAAGGCTTCGGTCAAGACCAGATTCGCGGTCTTCCTCCCCACTCCCGGAAGGGCCAGGAGATCCTCCATAGTTGCCGGTACGTGATGGTGGTATTGTTCGATGAGGATGGCTGCGATTTTCTTAAGATTAGCCGCCTTAGTCCGATAGAACCCGGCGGGATACACGAGACGGGCCACTTCTTCCACAGGCAGGGCCGCCAAACAGGCTGGATTCGGGGCCTTTTGCAAGAGGCCCTGGGACACGGTCAAGGTTACTGCATCCTTGGTACGCAGGCTGATGATAGTGGAAACCAGGATCGCCCAGGGATTCCGCTGGTATTGTTCTGCTACAGTACTTACCGCCGGTTCTTCTGACCCAGGACTTGCTGGGGTTTCCCCGAGGGACGGCGCTTCCCGAAGCTCCTTCCGCCATGCTTCCAAGGCTGTAACAACCAGATCCCAGGGAGGGGTAGTATGGTTTGTTTTCATAGTATAGTACTTTTGTATCCTAAAACTCCATAAAAATATAGGGTACGGCGGTCTTGCTTGACGGCGACTTATAGGAGGGTTAGCGGAAGTAAGAGCCGGCATAAAAGGGACTGTGGCAAACGGGAACAGAGGGGCCCTGGGAGGTGGACCCGGTCGTCTCAGGCCAAAGTAAACAGGGGATCATGGTTGCGGGGGAACGGAAAAAACGGCTGCTTATTGAGGCTGTTCCAAAACCTCCATGTATATGGGTTTAGGTGCATTAGTTCTGTTCGGAACAGAATTATCGGTGTTTGGAACTAGATGATCGGGGTTCAGAACTAGATAATCGGAGTTAAAAACATTGATGCCGGAGTTCGAAAGTCCGGTGCGGGTTTGGGAATAGGCTCAGTTATTTCTTTATTTTATAAGGAATTAACGATTTATATGCGCTGGTTCTGTACACAGTCTTCGAATGTGTTGACAATTTTTGGTTTTCTCAGCATGGTTACTACTATGTTAAGTAATTCTCCAAGCATCCATAAAGTCCCTGAAGAATATCGGCAGATCGCAGAGGCCCTTTTCCCATGTGAAGGATTCCCGCCAGAGGGGGGCCCTCATATCGAAGCTGCTAAGGCTTTTGCCGGTATTCTGGGGATCGCCGCAGATTATACCCGCCTTTTGGAAGGTACCAACGCCAATACCCCTCCTGCTAACGAGCATTATGAGCTACCGCATTTCTTAACCCATTTTCAGAATAATCTGGATCTTTTGATTCAAAAGACCTGGGTTGAAAAGGCCGATGAAGGCTATAAAGAGCGGCTGCAAGATCAGATACCCCCTTTCATTGCCGCCATAGAACAAGGGCAGTACCAGGCGGCCCTGGCGGATTTCAGTCGTATCCTGGAAGAACTGGCCTACCTGTTCTTCGGTGCCCAGAGCCATAAAGAAGACTTTACCGAGTATACCTTTCGTATTGATACCCAGATGGGGTTTTTCTGGTGGTATGGCGGGCAGATTGGTCACCTGCAAAAGCTAAACCAGGACCGTCCCATGGATCCTGCGTGCCTGAAAGCGATTCTCTTCATCGGCCTATGTTACTTAACCAATTTTTAATTCTTTTCCCCGCAAGTTCATAAGGAGTACCGTATGGGTGAAACCAAAGACCTAGTTGTTGCTATTGCGAATGTTACTACAGCCTCTGTTGCAGAGGCGGCCAACCCTGTTTGCGCTATGCCTGCGAACTTCATCGCGGACTTTATTGCTGAAGATCTCCAGAAGGGCCGTTATACCTACGTGCATACCCGGTTCCCTCCAGAACCCAACGGCTGGCTTCACATCGGCCACTGCAAGGCCCTGATGGTGGACTTTTCTATGGCCGAGCAATTCCGGGGGAAGTGTAACCTCCGCTTTGATGATACCAACCCGGAAAAAGAGGATAGTTCCTATGTAGAGGCTATTAAGCGGGATGTCCGATGGCTGGGGTTTGACTGGAAAGACCGGGAGTATTACGCTTCGGATTACTATGAGTACCTCTATGAACTGGCGGTGAAGATCATCAAGAAGGGTAAAGCCTACGTGGATGACCTTTCGGAAGCGGACATAAGTGAATACCGGGGAACCGCAGTGGAAGACAAAACCGCCATTACCCACACCCCGCCGGGCAGGAACAGTCCCTACCGGGATCGGACCGTGGAGGAGAACCTGGACCTGTTTGCCCGGATGCGGCAGGGGGAATTCCCTGATGGGGCGAAAACCCTCAGGGCCAAGATCGATATGGCAAGCCCGAATCTGCTCCTGCGGGACCCGGTGATGTACCGGATTCGCCGAGATACCCACTACCGTACCGGGACCGCCTGGTGTATCTACCCTATGTACGATTTCCAACATCCCCTTTCAGACGCCAAAGAGGGAATAACCCATTCCCTGTGTTCCCTGGAATACGAGATCCATCGTCCGCTGTATGAATGGTTTATCCGGGAAGCAGAGGTTTTTCCGTCCCGGCAGATTGAATTTGCCCGGCTCAACTTGACCTATACGGTCCTTTCCAAACGGTATCTCCTCAAGCTGGTCCAGGAAAAGTACGTGGCAGGCTGGGATGATCCCCGGATGCCTACCGTTGCAGGGCTGCGGCGCCGGGGTTACACTCCGGAAGCGCTGCGGAGTTTCATTACCCAAATCGGAATCGCTAAAAACGACAGCATGGTAGACATGGCGTTTTTGGAATATTGCCTGCGGGAAGACCTGAACAAACGTTCCCTGCGGGTTATGGCGGTTCTGAGGCCCTTGAAGCTTATCATCGAAAATTGGGAACCCGGTAGAGAAGAGGAACTGGAAGCGGTGAATAACCCTGAAGACCCCGCTGCAGGGAGCCGGCGCATTCCTTTTTCCCGGGAACTGTGGATCGAGGAAGAAGACTTTGTGGAAGTTCCCCCGCCGAAATACTATCGGCTCTATCCGGGCAATCGGGTGCGGCTGCGCTATGGGTACATCATTACCTGTACGGGCTTTGATAGGGATCCGGTTACCGGGAAGATTACCGGGGTACGCGGGACCTATGACCCGGAAACTCGAGGGGGTAATGCTCCGAACAACCGGAAAGTGAAGAGTACCATGCATTGGGTATCCTGTGCCCATGCCATTCCTTTAGAGGTACGCCTCTATGACTACCTCTTTAGGGTGGAGCGGCCCATGGAAGTTCCCCCAGGAGCTTCCTTCATAGATATGCTCAATCCCCAGTCTCTGGAAGTGATTCCGATGGCCTATGGCGAGCCCTGTCTGGGAGAGGCTGCTCCCGGGGAGCGCTACCAGTTTGAGCGGCTCGGCTACTTTGTCCGGGACCCGGATACCCTGGAAGAAGAGGGAAGGAAAAAGCCGGTGTTTAACCGGACCGTGGGTCTACGGGATACCTGGAACAAGATCAAGGAAAAGCACAACTGCCTCAAGGACTTTCCAGTCCGCTAAAGTCGGGGGGAGCTTATGATACAGAGAAAACGGGTTTTTGAAATCCTGGAACGAGGCATGCCGGGGGATACGGCAAGCATTGTGGTTGACTATGGGATCATCCTGGTCATCGTGCTTAATATCGGGGCAGTGATTATCAGTTCCTTTAATGATCTGCCGGACCTGCTGAAGCAGGGCTTAACCATCTTTGAGTACATCTCCATAGCGATTTTCACCTTGGAATATGGCATACGCGTATGGACCGCTCCCTACAAATATCCAGGGCTTCGTTTTCCGTATCTCCGGTATATCACGTCTTTTATGGCGGTGATCGATCTCTGTGCTATTTTACCTTTTTACTTGCCCTTTGTGGTAGGGGTGGATCTCAGGATTCTGCGGATCCTGCGCTTGTTCCGGCTCCTTCGGATCCTCAAACTGAACCGGTACAATAACGCGGTGGAACTTATCGCCCAGGTGTTCAAAGGGGAAAAAGAGAAGATCCTCACCACCGTCTTTATAACCGGCTTAATGCTCTTACTCGCTTCATCGGTGATGTACTATATCGAAAATACCGCGCAGCCGGATAAATTTCCCAATATCATCGCCACCCTCTGGTGGGCGGTGGCAACCCTCACCACGGTGGGGTACGGTGATGTATATCCGATTACCCATATCGGGAAGGTCTTGAGCGGGGTGATCGCGCTTTTAGGCATAGGCCTCGTGGCCCTCCCTGCGGGGATCATCAGCTCCGGCTTTATCAAGGCCATAAGCAGGGAAGAACAGGCCCTGCAGGAAGGAGTTCCCCAAGAACCTCCAGGGACTAAACGGATCTGTCCCCACTGTGGCAAAGAAATCGAATAAGGAGGCGCCTTTGTTTTTTACGATTAAGCAGGTATCAGAGAAAATGGCCTTACCGCCCCATGTCTTACGCTACTATGAAAACGAGGGTTTGTTACCCAGTATTGCGAGAAGCCGTACGGGAATACGCCGGTATTCGGAACAGGATATGGAATGGCTCGGTCTTATTTGCTGTCTTAAAAATACCGGCATGTCCATCAAGCAAATCAAGCATTTTGTTGCATTGAGTTTGGAAGGGGATAGGACCTTAAAAGAGCGTTGTGCTCTGCTACAGGAACATAAAAAAGGAGTAGAAAACCAAATTCAGGAGATGCAGCGGTATTTACAGAAGGTTACCCATAAGATCGAATACTTTACCGAACAGTATAAAAAGGTGGAGTTGACCGATGTATCCCCCATGCCCAAGTCAACCACCCAAGAAAGAGGATAAACCCCGCACCTCAGGGGCCTAAAGATTCCTGGAAAGCCCTGAGCCTCCTCATCCTCAGCAAGGTGCTCTGTTCCTGATGCGGTTAGCGCAAAACCCTGTTCATACGCAATCTCATAGGTCTCAGTTCCCCAGCTTCCTTATTCTACCTTTCCGGTTTGCCGCCACCGTTCAATGCGATCAAACGCGGCATTTAAGCGGGCGGACTTTTCAGTGGCCTTTTTCATATTCCCCGGATGCCCTGCATGGCGGTCAGGGTGGTGGATTTTGAGGAGCTTTTTATAGGCGGCCTTACAATCTTCTGAGGATGCACCCATAGACACCCCCAGCTCCGCAAAATCCTGCCTCAGGGATTCGGGAACTGCTGCAGCAGGTTCATGGCGTTTAAACTCCGATGCACGAGAACCTCCTGCAGTGCCTTGGGCACGGAAATTACCCGTACCAAAGGAGAAGCGCTCCTTTTTACCGGGTTTCCTCTGAAGATAGTCATTTAGTTCTTCAAAGGCCGCGTTCATATCCGGATCCTCCCAGGGCTGCCGTCGGCTTTGCCTTTGAGAGGATCCTTCCCAAGGCTCTTCAGCTTCATCAGTAAGATAACTTTTTATCACGTCTCCAAGACGGTCAATAATTCCCATAAACTTAAGTTTACTCGGTTCAACGAGAAAAAAAAAGCACCATACGATGAA
>JAIRLU010000221.1 GCA_031259215.1 Treponema sp.
CCGTGAGCATCGGCAAAATCAACGTCGAAAGTCCCCATATTAAGATAACTGGGGACCAATGGCGGGTTGTCGTGGGCGTAATCGTGGGCTTTTTCCACAAAGGCAAGGCTTTTGTCGCCCATTTTGAGCATGGTCTGGCGTTCATGCGGGGTCAAGGCGATGGTATGAGGCTGTAATGTCTGTATCGCTGCGGCAATTTGACCGTGAACCTGCGTTATAGCAGCCTCCGGTATGGCGGTTGTATGCTTATCGTTCTTCTTAAGTTCCTCCTTGGGGCTGGTTTTATTTAGGGTACTATAAAAAACGGCTGTCAATAAGCGCCTCTCGTGGACCGGTTGAGAGTGTGGGGCAATGTCCAGCATACAAGGCATCATAAGCCGTCTGCCTCTACCCTACCGGCGCATATTGCACTGGGGGTGGCCCCAGGCCACCCCAAAATGATAATTTTTTTATGCGTACTAATTTATATAATAATCTACACCGAAGGGGGGCGCCATATTTTTACAATTGTCCGCGAATTATACGAATTAACGCTCATGTATCTGAATAATTCGTGAAAATAAGCGTTAATTTGCGGACCCTTAGTATTCCATTGAACTCACCAGCGTATCTCTTGACGTGTTTTACCCTAGTAATGGAGGTATATGAAAAATTCTGGCCTGGGCTTTACCGTCTATACCTAATCTGCACTGATGAGGACAGAGCTCGGATCCTCTTCAAATTAGTATAAAAATAGTAAAACCGCATCAGTGTTAATCAACGAATCAAAAGAATCTCACTTAACCCTATATTCAAGCCGGGTTGTAATAAATGCGGTTTTGTTTTTTGAAGATACATCAAAGGCACCGCTATAACTATAATCTTCTGCAGATGAATTTTCTGCAGTTATTTGAAATACTCCAAGATTTGCCGTTCTTAAAGTGCTGATTTCTCCCCCTGATTGTTCTATAATTTTTTCCGCCCGTATTCTGGCATTCTCTGCGGCTTTAGAAATGAGATCGATTTTTATCTCATCCAATTGGGTATAATAATATTCTGGCGCCCTAGAGAATAATTCAACCCCCATATCTATTAATTCTGTTATATCCCGTGAAATCATTTCTATTTTATCAACTTCCGGGGATTGGATCGTTATATTTTGCGTAAGCGTATATCCAGTAAAAGTCCTCTTTATAAAACTTCTGTCCTGGGTATAGGCTTGTTCATAATTTTCATCCATACTGATAGATGAAAATACTATTTCATCTTCTTTAACTCCCCGCCGAAGCAAATAATTTCTAACCATATCAATATCTGTTTTTAATTTTTCATACGCATCTTTTGAGGTTATTGCCTTTTTAGAGAAAGACCCTCGCCAAACAATCAGATCCGATGTAAATGACATGGTTGCGGACCCGGTTACCGCAATATATCCTGCCTCTTTTGTTTTTATAATTACCAGACTCATTGACAGGATTGATACACAGATAATGACCGATATTCCTAAAATAAGCATATTAATAATATTTTTCATATACCCTTCCTTAGCGTTTTGTTATCAGTATATTCCCTATTACAAACATCTGTCAATAGGTAGACTTATGCTATAATGACCGTAATCGTTCAAGAGCGATTGCCCATCCCTTCATGGTACGTCAGGGAGAGATGACTATAGCTTTTCTCCTGTTTGTGCTATACTGCTCCTCAGTGGAGACCAAGATGGAATATGAATTCATAAGGGAGCTATTTAATCCCTGTGCCGGTGATGCCCATCCCCAGGTGTCGGTTAGCGACGTAGATACGGACAATGTGGATAGTTATGTGCAGCAGTTCCTTTCAGGCAAGGACTCTTGCTGTCATAAATCCGTAAAGGATGCAGGGGTACTTATCTACGAGATCGAAGAGGATGGTCGAAAACAGAAATTAACCTTTACGCCCTATGATTAAGGGGAGAACCTATACCGTCGCTCTGTAACATTTCCTAAACCGGGCTACATAGAGGGGGCCTATGCCGCCGGACACATCCGGGAGGATGAGCCTCCCCAGGGCGGTTCTTTCCCCCTCCGGGAAGTCCGGTTCATCCAGCAAGGCCTCAGCCCGGTACTTGTTCAAAAGCCGAGAAGCCACCCCGTCGTTTTCTTCCTCAGAAATGGCGCAGGTAACGTAGACCAGGGAGGCGCCGGGCTGTAACATCAGAAAGGCTGCGGAAAGCAGGGCCCACTGCCGCCGGGCAAGAAACCGAGGCCGAGCAGGCTTCCATTGCGCCAGGGCCTTTGCATCCATGAGGACATGCCGTTCACTGGAACAGGGCGCGTCCAGGAGGATCCCCCCAAAACGATTAAGCTCCCTTTTTCTTCCTCCCCGGCTCGCGGCATCAAACCCTGAAACGGCTATTCGGCTCCGCTTCTCTGGATCCAGATGCTCCTCCAACACCTGGAGGAGCCGCCGCCGCCGTTCACGGGAAGGCTCATTGGCCAAAAGGCTCAGTTCCGGTCCCATAGCCGCGGCCAAGACCAGACTCTTGCCCCCGGGCGCTGCGCAGGCATCCAGAATGAGGCCGGTATGGGGAAGCCGGAGGGATTCCGCGGCTAATACCGAGCCTCGGTCTAACCTATAAGGAACCCGCAATCCCTGGGTAAAGGGTACGGTTACCCGCTTTTCAAGCAGGCTTTTTCGTAAGGTATCCCAACGGTCTCGGTAAATCGCCCGGTAGTATGCTTCAAAGCACGGGTTGGGGAGCAATCCGGTCATGGAGTCTTAACGTTTTTTTTTCTGAGCAAAGGCTTTCATTTTTTGTAAGGTTTCTTCTGAAAGGAGGTGTTCCATTTTACAGGCGTCTTTTTCTGCAGTATCCGGGTTTACACCGATAATATCCCGCAAAAACAAGGTGAGGAAACTATGGCGATTGCGAATTTCCGATGCCTGAATCACCCCTTTTTCAGTCAAGAAGACCCGGCGGTATCGTTCATGCTCTAATAGCCCCTGTTCTTCCAACACTTTAAGGGCGGTCAACACCGAAGGCTTGGAAACACCCAGCCGAGTTGCAATATCCGTTACCCGGACTTCACCCTCATCGGACAGGAAACTCACCATTTCAAGATAATCTTCTAAAGATTGGGTCATATATCTCTATTATTGAAGGATTTACCCTGCTTTGTCCAGTATTTTAGCGTAAGTACAGGTGGCTTATGCTGAAATATACCGGCAATGCAAGGCGCTACCGGTACAGCCCTTTCTGCCTCATCATATCCCAGAACCGGCGAGGCAGGGGGGTCTTGAAGGTCCGGGGATCTGAATCCCCAGGCAAGACGAGGCTCAGGCTCTTGGCATGGAGCATGAGGCTGAGCCCAGAAAAACAGGGATCCCCTATGCCATAGAGGGGATCTCCCAGGATAGGATGTCCGATATGGCGCATGTGTACCCTGAGCTGGTGAGTACGGCCGGTTTGCGGCCCCAGAACCAGCAGGGAATAGGTTCCCCAGGACCGGATTACCCGGTACCGAGTTAAGGCGATCTTGCCTTGATCCTTTGAAACGGTGAACCGTTTCCGATCCCGGGGATCCCGCCGGATCCGGGTCTCAATGGAACCAGAAGGGGCTGCTAAGGAACCTCGTACCAATGCCCCATAGCGCTTTCGTACCTTCCGGGTTTTGAATTGGTCTGAGAGAAAAGCCAGGGCCTGATCCGTATATGCCGCAATGATCACCCCGGAGGTATCTTTATCCAAACGATGCACAATCCCCGGCCGAAAGGCTTCCCCTGCGCTTAATCCTCCCTGGTGAAGCCGCCTAAACAGGAGGGCATTGGCCAAGGTACCCCGGTAGTTTCCTGCACCGGGATGCACCACCATACCTTGCGCCTTATTAACCACCACTACCTGTTCATCTTCATAGATAAGTTCCAAAGGGATATCTTCAGGAAGCAGATCCCTCGGTTCTGGATCTGCCCAGGTAAGATCCAGCCGATCCCCGCTTCTCACCAACCGGGAAGGTTTTACCGCTTTTCCATTAAGCTTTGCCGCTAAAGCCCTGGATTTAAGCTGTGAACGGGTAAGCACCTGGAGATACTCCGCCACATACCGATCAAGCCGCAGGGGATCCGGAAGGGCTGCTACGATACCCCTATACGAAGGCACTCAGGGAACCTCTGCTTCAGGGGCAGCTTCTTGGGTTTCCTGGGCCAAGGGCTTTCTGATGATGATCGGAACCTCTCCAGGCAGTTTCTGGAGTTCTTGGGCTTGTTTGGTTCGCTTATAATGCAGGATAAAAAAATCAATCAGGGCTAACACGACCGAACTTGTTGCCGCCACGGTAAGGGTGAGGAGCTGCTCATCCTCGGTCATATCTACTGCTCCTGAGGCCTTCACAGGCCAGGGGGCATAACGGGTATCCCAATCATGGGTGGCGCTGCGATAGAAATCCACTATGGTGAGGCTAAGAAACATGGTAAAGGGAAAGGAGCCAAAAGCAACGATCTCCCCCCGCCGGATATCCTTCACCCATTGAGGAAACCCAGTGGTATCAAAGGACGCCGTGGCCTTCTGCGCCGGGGTAGTCGTTGTTTGGGCATGGACCGGCGCGAGCATCCACCCGCATAAACCAAGGACCAGGGGCAGGATCCGCTTCATAGGTCCTTTTCCCCGAATAGGGCGGTTCCTATCCTAACCAAGGTGGACCCTTCTTCGATGGCAATTTCAAAATCTTGGGACATTCCCATGGAAAGGCAGGACCAATCACCGGTAGGAAAACGGGAGGCCAAGGTATCCCGGGCTGAAACCAGGGACCGGAAGGCTGCACGGATCTGTGCCGTATCATCGGTATAGGGCGCCATAGTCATCAAGCCTCGCAGGACCAGTCCTGGATAGGAGAGAACTTTTTCCGTGGCCCGGTATAGATGCTCCTCATCGGGAAAACCGCTCTTCGTCTCTTCCCCGGTATGGAACTCTAAGAGTATCCCCAAGGGCCTATCCCGCTGCTTAGTCCAGGTTCCCAGTTCAGTGATCAGCGCCTCCCGATCCACCGACTGAATACCCTCAAAAAGAGAGACTGCAACTTTCACCTTATTACGCTGGAGGGAGCCGATGAGGTGTAGTTCTGTTTCAGGGTGCTGCTGTTTAAACGGGATAAATTTTTCAACCGCTTCCTGTACCCGGCTTTCCCCAAAAAGCCGGATTCCTGCTTGAAAGGCTTTCTCGATTTTCCCTAAGTCCTGAAACTTCGACACCCCCATGAGTTGAATCTCCGCAGGGTTCCTACCAGAACGGATACAGGCTTCCGCTATCCGTTCCTGTATACGCTCCACTGCATCAATGATGGCCATACTCGGTTCTTCTCCTTTCGTCTATAGCGTTATTTTCTTAATAGACTTGTTCGATAACCAACCAGGTTATCGAACAAGTCCAATATCTTCTAATACTGTGGCCAAGGCCACAAACGCTTCAAGCCCCAATGTCTCGGCCCGGTTATTCCCCGGTATACCGCAGCGCTCCAGCGCCTCCTCAGTGATATACCCTGCTTCTGCGCCTGTCCCTACTCCCTGGAGTATATAAGAAACGACAAAATTGTATAAGTTATGCTTAATGGTCTTCCGCCGGGAAGCAAATAGCTGCCTCACCAGGGGTCTAAACCCAAGGGGATATGAACGGGGATCCACATCGGTACGGAGATCAAGCCTGAGCCCCTGGGAATCCACATGAGGAACGGGATAAAAGGAAGAACCCTTCACGATCTTGAGGGGCTTAATGGTGTAAGCAGACGTACAAAGTACGGAAAAGGAGGAGTAGTCCTTTGAACCGGGCCTTGCCCCTATACGCTGAACCAGTTCTCGCTGGAGCATTACCACCATACGCTTGAAAAACCGGTTGCCTTCGATAAAAGCCCCTAACAACCGGGAGCCAATGGTATAGGGAAGGTTCCCCAGCATATACCCTTCTTCCCCGGCATGAGGCCATGTTTTAAGTACATCTCCTGGTACGAGACAAAACCGGGGATGGGCGCCAAAAAAATCAGTTAATACTCGGATAAACCCTGGATCTATCTCAAATGCCTTTACCTGGACCCCTCGTTCTAAGAGGCCCCAGGTCATGGCCCCTAGACCAGGCCCAATCTCCCATACCCCATCCCCCGGCCCGATTTCCAGGGCGTCAAGCAGGATCTTCCGCGCCTCTGGGTTAATCAGAAAATTCTGTCCGAATTTTTTCCGCATACCTAAACCTTGAGCGTCAAGGAAGGCTTTAAGGGCCAACGGAGAATCGTAGTTAAGGGGACGCTGGGTAGGGCTTGTATGCAAAACCTCATCAATCAAAGGGGGCAAGATTTCTCCTCATTACGGTTTGTCTATAGCTCAAAACCATGAGCGTTCCCGATACCCCCAACGACAGCACCCCCACCGCCCGGGGATCCGAAAGCGGTATCCCCGGGACCTGTGCAGCGAGAGATACCAAACACGTGAGTACATCATACAGGATTGAGAGGATTACCCCAAGGTAGTTTCCCGGTAGAATCCATGCAGATAGAGCGCCCAGCATAAACAAGGTGGTGAGGGGTACGATAATAAGTCCTGCGAGAATTCCCACGGGCCGTAAGGATCCAAAAAACCAGGTTGTTCCCGCAGCGGCCGCGATGAAGGCCCCGATGGATGCGGCCAGGGGCTGGGCAATAACCTCGGGGATCATACCCCGGATAAGTTCATGGACGGCCTTACCGATGAAGAGGATCCCCCCCAAGGCCAGATAGGACAGTATGAAGGATACCCTGTGGCCTGATTCCGGGGATAGCATGATCTGGATTATGAAAGCCATACCCAGCAAGGATAGCCTCAATGAGGACGCCTTCTGTTTTGGGAAGGATCCCAGGACTGCCAGGGTTCCCAATAGGTACATGATGGCGGCTCTATGCAGGGACGGAAGGTTCCCCACCATATATACATACAGTATGATGCCGCACCCTCCCAGCAGGGCTGCGGCTTTGAGGCCGAGGATTTTTTTAAGGAACCAGGCCAGTACCCCCGTGAGTATGGCTAGATGCATCCCTGAAAGGGCTAATACATGAGAACACCCCGCGTACTGGTATGCCTGGGAGAGTTCGGTATCCAGCTTATCCTTTACCCCCAAGAGCAGGGCTTCTGCCAGTCCTGCCCAGGGAACTCCGGTGAAGTTTTCCATCAGTTTCATCCGTCCCCGGGTCCTGAGCTGTTCCAAGATCGGAGCGGGTTTCAGCAGGTGTACCGATTGCGCCCGGAAGCGCTTTCCCTGATTGGGGCTGGTTCCGGGATCCAGGCTCAGGAATACCCCTTCAAGGTACACTTCGCTCCCTCTGCCGAAAGCCTGTAAGCGGGGGATAGTGCCTTCGGGAAAGAACACCTGCACGGTTCCCCTGGAAGACGCCTTGATTCCCCCGGGTCCAGCTACCAGTTTCAATGCCAGGTACCCCATACCCCGGGAATCATGAAAAACCCGGGGATCATCCTGGAGGATCCCATAGATGCCGAGAATTCGATCTTCCGGGATGCCGAACCAAACCGGCTGTATCCGGCTTCCCGCGGTAAGGCCCACACTCATGCCGATGACCAGGGCAAGGCTATATACCCGGTACCGGCCCAGCCTTTGGTACGTCTTAACCGGTGTACCCAATAGCGCCGGACTATGGACCAGGACGTGCATGAGACTCAAGATGACGGCCATGAACAGCAGCAGCCCCAGGAGAACCTTACCCTTTTGGGACAGGAAACTGAAACCGTAATAGCTTATGGCCGCTCCCAAGGCTCCGTACAAGACCGGTGGAACTGGTACAATTTCGAGCATAGCTACCTCTTAAGGTATAAGGCATCACCATGAACCTTACATTACCCGCCAGCGGGCTTAATGCCCATAGAGGGCCGTGGTGATAAGCGGTCGGGGCGCCCCGTGCTTCGGGCCTTTGCCGCATTACCCGCCAGCGGGCTTAACGCCTCTGTAGGGCCGTAGTGATAAGCGGTCGAAGCGCCCCGTGCTTCGGGCCTCTGCCGCTTTGGAGCCACACCCACAATATAGATGAGAACGCTCCCCAGGATGTAGGAACGAAGGGACGTGCGCCCATATCCCGAACCACGCGGCCCCCCGCTATGCCCGCCGCAGGCGTAAAAAACTGCTTGCCTTCTTTTTTACTTTGTGGTATACATAATTTAACTATGCGTAATCCGTGCCCGCTTGGTAGTAACACCCCCTTCTCCTGGGCCGAACCCTGGATTCGCGAGAGGCCCCCGCAACAAGCAACAAGCAACAAGCAACAAGCAACAAGCAACAAGCAACAAGCAACAAGCAACAAGCAACAAGCAACAAGCAACAAGCAACAAGCAACAAGCAACAAGCAACAAGCAACA
>JAIRLU010000243.1 GCA_031259215.1 Treponema sp.
GGTCGTAGGGTTTATAGGTTATCTTATCGCTTTTTCCTTTGCTCATGGGGATAGTATAGCATAACTTCCGCGGCGGGGGGAAAAAATATGGGGCTGCCCTTACTTCTTGGACACCCCCCTCTATTATAAAACAGTATATAGCATTATCTTCTATTTGTCAATATTTTTCCAGGGTTTTTCAGGAGGAACTCATTAAAATATGCCAGAAATACATCGGTCTTGGCATACTATTTGCTTTGGTATACCAAAGGGAATACTCGGCCAGATGGGGTGCAGATACCGCAGCACACCGGTTGGCTGTATCGGACTGAAGAAACCCTGGTTAGGAGGCCGTTTCTGCGGAACAAGCCGGCCCTTTGCCGCAAGGCCAACCTTATAGGGGGGATGTCCCCAAGCCCCCTGGAATGTTTCACCTTGCTTTTTTGAAAGATACCGGGTATACTTTTTTGCATAAAGGAAGCTGCTATGGGACTAAAAGAACTTGAATTCGATTCATTTAATGAACGGGATAGGATCAAGGCCTGGATCTATATGCCTATCAGAAAACCCCGGGGTATCGTTCAGGTGGTGCATGGTTTTGGGGATCATTCTCGGCGTTACTTTCATCTGATCCTTGAGTTAAACGAAGCGGGTTTTGTGGTCTGCGCCGACGACCATGTGGGCCACGGAAAAACAGCCCATGATTCAGATACATGGGGTGATTTCGGGTCCAAGGGTTATATGACCACCATAGAGGATGAAAAAACCCTCCATGATATGACGGTTGAATGCTATCCGGGGCTGCCTTTTTTTATGCTGGGACACAGTTGGGGTTCGATGATCACCCGCAGTTATGCCACCCATTACGGTCAAGATCTGGCGGGTGTTATCGCGGTGGGTACCTGCGGAGTGATGGAAACGGTTTTACCCCTGGTTAAGGAAGTTGAGGAGCTTGTACAAGCAGGCCAAGGAAGTAAACCAGGGCCGCAGTTTATGGCCCAATTATTCACGGGTTGGACGGATCGGTACGAAAATCCCCAAACCGGATCTGATTGGAGTTCAGCGGATCCCGATGTGGTCATGGACGGAATAAGCGATCCCTTTAGCGGCACCCTCCACATAGACCGTTTTACCATTCAAGCAATATATGATCTTGCCTGTATTGTCAGTGAAATTGGGGGCATGGCATGGGCAAAAAAAGTTCCTCTCGACTTGCCGGTATATCTGTTGGCAGGGGATCAAGACCCCGTGGGAAATTACGGCGAAGGGGTATATGGGGTTGCCAACTGGCTTGCCAATACGGGTCATAGAAACGTACGGACCAAACTCTACAGCGGCTACCGCCACGACATCCTGCAGGAACGGGACATACGTTCAGAGGTGGAAAGGGATATCATCACCTTTATAGACAGCAGCATCCGGGCTGGGTGCAAGATGCCTGGATAGCTACATGCACGGATGGATGTCCATCCGTGCACGTAAGCGTGAGGAAGGTCTCCATCTTTATTGAAACCCCTCAGTTCTCCAAATAGGCTGATACGGTATCAAACAGATGCTTTACATCTATGGGCTTGGAGATATGGCTGTTCATGCCTGCAGCAAGACAGGCACGGACATCTTCTTTAAACGCATTGGCGGTCATGGCGATAATCGGACACCCTGCAGCATTGGGCTTTTCTAGGGTGCGTATGGACCGTGTGGCGTCAAACCCATCCATAAGCGGCATCTGTATGTCCATAAGGACTATATCGTAGTTGCGCTGATTGAACATTTCCACCGCACGAATGCCGTTTTCAGCCCACTCTATCGTTATTCCAGTATCTTCCAAAATGCCCATGACAATTTCACGATTTACTTCCATATCCTCCGCCAGTAGCAGTCTTTTACCGCTCCAGTCATAAGCGGGTATTTCCATCTCATCCTCAAGAGCTGTTTCCCTTTGGTATCCCATCAAACTGACAATTGTGTTGTAGAGCGTGGAAGGTAGTACCGGCTTGGGCAAGAAGTTGGTAATCCCCATGAGACTCAGCACCCCCCTGATTTCACTCTGGCTCGCTGCGGAAATCATAACGATAATCGACTTACCACCTATAATGCGGGTTATCTCCCGGGCGGTTTCAACACCGTCCATGCCCGGCATCTTCCAGTCAAGAAACACCAAATCATAGGGCATACCCTTTCGTACGTGGCACTCCGCCATCTTAACCGCTTGCTCCCCACTGGAAGCCTTATCGCAGTTCAGGGAAAAGTCCTTCAACATATTCTCGAAATAATCAAGGGTTTCCGTATCGTCATCCACCACCAAGATATGCAGGATACGGCGCAGACGCTTGGGCAGTTTATCTGCACGGCATACCTTACCCCACTTGATGATAATTTCAAACAGGAACGTCGATCCGCCCCCTGGATTATCTTCAACCCAAATAGTACCACCCATGAGGTTAACTATGCTCTTAGATATGGAAAGCCCAAGCCCTGTGCCGCCGTATTTACGGGTGGTATTGCCCTCAGCCTGCTCAAAGGAGCGAAATATCCAGGTCTTCTGCTCATCGGTTATGCCGATTCCCGTATCGGCAACCGCTATATGCAGCCGTGCAGTATCCCCATCTATGGGGGTCTGGTGTACTGACAGGGATATTTTGCCCTGATCCGGGGTAAATTTGACCGCATTGGTGAGCAGGTTTATAAGCACTTGGGATAGGCGTAATTCATCGCTTATAACCATACGGGTAAAGGCATTTTCCACATCCACACAGAATTCCTGCCCTTTTTCATCCATTTTTACCTGAACGACGTTGAATACGTGCTGTATCATGTGCTCAAGTTCGAATTCTTCGTTGATTATCTCCAGTTTATTCGCTTCGATTTTGCTCATGTCCAATACATCGTTAATAATACCCAGAAGCTGGCGGGATGAGTTCTCGATTTGCTTTAGGCAGTACTGCACATGGGCCATGTCGGCAGCCTTTTGCGCGAGGATAGTCATACCGATGATGGCGTTCATAGGCGTACGTATCTCATGACTCATCCGGGAGAGAAAGTCGGTCTTTGCTTGAGCCCCTGCAATGGCTGCCCGGTTGGCTTCTAATAAATTTTCCGTCATTTCCCCGTGCAATATGGCAGCGGCGATCAGTATCCCTGCTGACTGCAACAGGTCCTCTTCTGCTTTGATAAAGGGCATCTCTTCTTTATAACGGGAGAATCCAACCGTACCCCAGAAGGTATTTTTTATAAAGAGGGGGATATTCAACGAAATCTTCACCCTAGCTATGGGACCAGGTATTTCCGCGGTATCCTTGAATATATCTCTCAAGCGGACGTTAACTAGTTTACCTTTGGCGAGGGTGTCCCGCCACATTGGGAACAGTACGTCGTAAGGCATAGGAGGAGGGGTTTGATATTGCTCTATCGTGGTCCAACCAGCGGTAACCGAACAGTACAGTACACCTTGTACTTCCGTATTTTTCAGTACATAGGCTATATCTACATTTGCGCCTATACCAAGCTCAGTAATCGCGTTTTGCAGTATGGTAGAGATAGGATCAGAGGATGTCATAAGTATGACGGCCATTTTGTTAATTGTTTCCAGCAGTCTATCCCGCAGATGCAGTGCTCTGAGCATTTCGTAGGGTTTGCGCAGGTCCACGATGTAACTCATCAGTACAAAACTATCCATGTGATCTATTTTTTTAATGATCACGCTTAAGGGATAGTGCTCACCGTTAATAACCAGGTCGGTTTCAAATTCGTGGGTCCCGTCACGAACCGCTGCCTTGAACCGGTCGTTAAGGGGCGAGGACAAGGCGCCATTCGGCTGACGCTCAGGTATGGCCTTGGTAATAAGGGGTATGAAAGCACGTCTGAAATCATCGATATTGGCAAATCCGAAAAATTCAAGCGCCCTAGGATTGCAGTCAAGCACATGAAACGTAGGGTCAAACATGATGCATACGTGGGGGTTGTTTTTAAACATAGACTTGCGTGTTTCTTCAGCACGTTCAATATCTGCTATCAAGTGATCGCAACGACGGAGGGTTTTTTTAAGGGTGGTGCGCAGGATGGTTTCGGTGCGCATATTTTTATCCACATCGAGGGTACAGCCTATTAGTTTTGTTGGCCTGCCGGAATCATCCCATTCGACGATGGTAGCGTGTATGATGACCCAGAAGTACTTTTTGTTTTGACCAATCAATATACGGAGGATATGCTGGTAGTTACCCACCCCTTTCTCTAGGTACTCGGTCAAACTTTGCCGGTACATAGAAACATCGTCTGGATGCACGAGCTGCATGAAATCCGATAGGGGTCCGTCAAATGCCGCTATATCACCGCCGATTGCACTGTTGTACCGGTGTGCAGAAGTAACCCGGTCGTTTACCACATCCCAGTCCCAGTCAAGAAAGCCTATAAATTCGGCAATGTAGGTACGGTAACGGCGCTCGTCCTCAAAACGTTTTTCCTGTGCTTTGAACGCGGTGTTATCACGCATCATGCCCGTAACCCGGGTCGGCCTCCCCTGGGCGTCGCGCTTGGTTATACCGATGGTTTCGCTCACCTGTATCCAGGATCCCGTGGCACAGGTTATACGAAAATCAATAGAGAGAACCCGGTTGGTTTCACTGTGTAAGTAGGTATCCAATGCACCCTGGACAGGGGCTGCATCTTCTGGATGTATGCGGGTGCAACGGAAATCCAGGTCAGGCTCGAAGGCGCCTGGGGGCATACCCACCAGGGCAAGCCATTCATCACTGTAATATACTACGCCTTGATCGATTTGCCAGTCCCACATGCCGATGCTGGAGGCGGCAAGCATGATCCGTAGGGTTTCCGCGTCAATCTGTGGGCCTATGGATGTATCGGGCATAGTAAAGGCTCCTTTCCTCATGTCCTTACGGTTCTTCATAGGACTTGTTCGGAAACCTCAGTTTCCGAACAACTCTATTATACTAAGATATAAGAAATTAAAATTTAATACTACAAAAAGGGGTAACTATTTTTACCCTTGGAAAGGAATAGGGAAACCTGCCAACATCCATAGATGACCACATACTAGCCAAAACGAGCCATAGCCCCAGATACGAAGAGGAGGAATGTTCTGCAGGTAAGCGAAAAAACGAAGAAACCCGAAAGGCCCTCCTCCGACCTGAACAAAGCCGCAAGCCCTAGAGAAAAATATACGCCTTTTTTACCCATGCCATAAGGGAGCAAGGTGAAAGCGGTGGGCGCTTAGACCATGTTCTGGATGTCAGCCAGCCGTGAGCTGATGGCATTAACTACTGCCGTTTCCACGTCGGCTAACACCACTTCTTGAAACTGCCTGCCTGATAGTTTCGGCTGGATAGGAATCCATCTAAGCACCAAGAGGCTTAGCCTACCGGTACAGGATCGCCGCGATGATTAAGAGGAAACAAACCAGAAGAATCCCCAGATCCCCAAGGCCAAAACCGTATTGTTTATAACCGCTGGTACGGGTACGGAGGTTAAACCCCCGCAGTTCTGCAGAAATCGCCCCCCCTTCTATTTTCCGCACTGAAGAAATGAGCAAGGGAACGCAGAGGGGCAACAAAAGCCGTATTTTTTTAAAGAAATTCCGGGTGTCAAACTCAATCCCCCGGGCAATCTGGGCTTCTATGATTCCCCGCATTTCCTCTGAAAAAAGGGGGATAAAACGCATGGCCGTGGTGAGCACAAAGGTGTATTTATAGGGGATATGCAGATACCGGGTCAGCACATTGGCCATATCGCTCATCTGCGTTACCGAGAACATCACGGTGAGCGGCATGGTCGCCGCGAGAAGCCGTAATACAAAAAGTAGGGAAAACCCAATACCCTTATCCGTAACCGTAATGGCCAAGGGAAGCCTGAAAAGTACCGTTCCCTGAGGTACAAAAAATACCTGTATAATAAAAAGAACCAACGAGAACTTTATGAGGGATAGGAGGAACTTGATTGACCGCCGGATAATTCCCCCCCAAGCAGCCAAACCCAGATTCAAGGCGATAATCCCCAGAATCAGCAGATGATGGGCCGTTACAAAACAGGAAGCGCAGAGGGCGAACGCAAGGATGAGTTTTGTTATCGGATTTAAGCGGTGAAGCAGCGAATCCCCAGCTACATAATCAAGCACTCCGGTCATGACCGCCTCCTTTGAGGTGTTCCACTAAGGCGTACATTTCATCCACCGTATATACCGCTTCGAATCCCGGACCCAAAGCCAAGGCAAGAGCCGGTATTTGCGCGGGAAGCAGGGATGCTTCGTTTAAAAGGGCGGGGTTTTTTATAATGTCCTTTATTGGTCCCTTGCCAATGAGCCTCCCTTGGCTCAACACCAGACCCTGTTCAGCAAAATCCGCCACTACTTCCATATCATGACTTATCATAAGAATGGTGGTCCCCTCCTGATGTAACCGGGCAATGATCCCCATAATGGTCATACATTCCCGGTAATCCAGGCCGGTGGTAGGTTCATCCAGTATCAAGAGCGGGGGTCTCCGGGCGAGCACCGATGCCAAGGCGACCTGCTGGCGTTCCCCCCGGCTCATACCAAAGGGGGCCCGGCTCCCGTCCAGAGCAAAAAGATCCAGCATCTCCTTGCAGCGGCGTTCCTTTTCCGCGGCCAGGTCTTCGGTATCGCTCAGGGCATATTCAAGGCCAAAGCGGATCTCCTCCCGGACCGTGTTTTGACAGATCTGCTGATCCGGATTTTGGAACAGATATCCCACGCTGCGGGCGGCCATACTGGTTTTTATGGTTTTGGTATCCCGGCCCTGGAGGTACACCGTACCCGAAGAAGGCTTCAAAAGGCCGTTACCCAGCCGGCATAGGGTTGATTTACCTGCGCCGTTTTCCCCCAAGAGGGCCACGAACTCACCGGGGCGTATCTCAAAGGATACTTCTTGTATGATCCTGGTAGTTTCGTACCTGAAGCTCACCTGTTCAAAGCGCAGCATGAGACGATTCCTCTTGGGCAGGCTGCTTCCAGGATAAGACCTGCCCCATCATGACTTCCCCTTGAGCTAAGGTGTAGGGCAGGTCCCCATGATACCAGTTCCTGACAGCGAACTTGCTCCCCAGTTCCGTTACCCGGGGTATGTTGACCCCTGCGGCTTTCAGCGTATCCGCATGTCCCATCACTGCAGGGACATCCCCCTCCAGAATCAGGGCGCCCTTATCCATAACCGCGAGGCGTTTGACGAATTCACAGAGGAGCAGGATCTTTTGTTCTATTACGATGATGGTAATGCCATACTGGTCATTGAGTTCCTTAAGATAGGCAAAGATATTCCAGCTTGACTGAGGATCCAGTTCCCCGGTGGGTTCGTCCAAAAGGATAATCCCGGGCCGCAGGGCAGTGATAGCCGCAATGGCGACTTTCTGCTTCTGTCCTCCAGAGAGGGAACGGATGGTCCGGGTCTTAAGTTCTGCAATACCTGCGGCGCTGAGGGCGTTCTCCAGGCGCTCTTCAATTTCTTCCCGAGGAACCCTGAAGTTCTCAAGACCAAAGAGGATCTCATCTTCTACTACGGAAGCCACCATTTGAGCGTCAATGTCCTGAAATACGCTCCCTACCTCCTGTGCAATGGCTTCGGTGCCAGAGGATAGGCTGTCCAGGCCGTTAATAGTAAGTTCACCATAGAAATCCCCCGGAAAATGATGGGGGACCAGGCCGTTTATCCCGTAGCTCAGGGTTGATTTCCCTGCGCCTGAAGAACCAATAATCCCCAAAAAGTCTCCGTCCGGTATTTCCAGGTTGATCCTGGAAAGGGCGTATTCCGAGCTGCCCCTGTACCGGAAGCTCAGGTCTTTTATTTGAATCATGTTTTTCCTTGAAAATACGCGCCTTATGGGGCTTCATGCCTTTAACGCAAGTTTCAGCGGTATGTACAAAACCTGGACAATGATCGAGTTAATACAGGCAGTGCCCAAAATAATCGCCATAAAAATAGCCAATGGCGTGGGGGTAATATCTACACCGGAATAGTACAACACATACATGACCCCAATAAAGGTAAAGCCGCTTACCAAGGTGCTGAAAAAAGTACAAAAGAGGGTCTTTATCGGGATTTTGAAACGGTCCAGCGGCAGTTTGCTCACAAGGCCCATAGCCAAAGCCCCGGTTAATTCACTGAGAAAATTGATATAAGGCTGTCCTGGAAAGAACTGACATATCGCCCCTGCAAGAATTCCGATAATCGCCGCTTCAAGCAGCCGGGGCTTTATCAGCAGTATGATAAGACAGTACATGGCGATGATGAAGTTAGGCTTCATCCCAAAGTTGATGACGGATCCGACGAAAAATTTGAGGACCGCCCCTGCGGCAAGCAGGATGCCGATGAGTAATACATCCCTTATGGGAAGCCCTTTTTTTGCCTGTTGTAGGGGCACTCGTTTCTCCGAGGTGATTTCCATGATAGTTCTCCTTGATCGTGAGCATAAATGTTTCTACATACAGAAACGTTTCTTTTTATAAGAACATACTACTCTTTTTATGTCAATAGGGATTTCCTATAAAGTCAGCTACATCCATAGAAAATTTCCGGGAGTTTCGGGACTTCTCGGCCCTCCATATACCCTAAACTTGACCCATATTTGTATTTATTGCCTGTTCTAGGACAGACCTTTCCCCAAGGAGTTTGCTCTTGGGGACAAACAGGGGAACCGCTACAGAACACGGGGCGAATTGGCGCCCCTTATCCGGGTGTCGGCACAAGGGGAAGCGGGAACAGGAGCAGAAAAGCGGTTTTGGTCTCCACTTCCCTATAAGGGGGTCTGACCCTTATATCCATATCCTCTTCTCCCCCAAGCTCCACTTCAGGCGGTTCCCCTTCGAGTATCCGCGACCCATACCGGTCTCCCCAGATATGCCCTTCCCGTCCTTGTGCATGGTTGTACCGCTGGGCAAACACCTGTTTCAGCCATTTCATGATAACCGGAAGTTCCATGCCCTCCGCAGGCTTGATATAAAACGTAAGCCTGTCATCCCCAAGACGTAGCCCCCGAATCTCGAAAACAAACCGCCCTTTCGTCTCATGGAAGACCGTGGCAAAGAGCCCCAAAGCCCGAGGGTTACGGAACAGGGGTTCCCGGTTGTTGATACGGGTGAG